>NZ_JBEHVX010000118.1:0-5829 GCF_040227455.1 Catenibacterium sp. RTP21428st1_D7_RTP21428_210409
AAGAGCATCACCTTACGGTGATGCTCATTTGGCAAGGACTGTCAACATTCTGTCCTTGACTTTTGAACCAGTTTAATGAATCTCTTATGCTTTTCTCTTACGAAAGGAGTCCATTATGATTATTCATAAATTTAACTGGTTATGGACATTACTAGGTATTGCGTTACTTTGTGCTTTTATCACATTATTAATATGCAAAATCATATATAAGCAGGCAAGTATGAAAGTATTGATTATTGTTGCAGTCATAGGATTCTTACTAGGAATCATAGGTGTGTTTATTTATGCCAGTCAGGCTATGCCTCTATAGTTAACTTCCTTTGCGATATAGAGGCAGTTGGGCTGTTTTGTGTATCATTAAGTAAAAAGTTTTTAGCTAGAATAGTGACTCGATTTGTGTTATGGTAGTGAGTAAGAAAGAGGTGTATTTTACATGTTAACATTTTTGATGTTTGCTGCTGTTATTGGTTTTGCGGTAGTGATGAGAGAGCGTACTAAACATAAAGATGACTATCGTTACGTTGCAGCACAATACTTGATAATGGGAATTATCTGGGGTCTTATTGCCTTATCTGATTATCTAGATTATGGTGTACGTATGCCATATTTTGGTCTATATATCGTAATTTTTGTATTTTCACTATTCATGTGTATTAGATCCATATTGAATCATAATTAGAGTACTTCGGTACTCTTTTTATTTTTGAAAGTAAGATAATTATCAGCCTCTAGAAACTGTCTATTTCATCTATCTCTGAAAACAGAAGTTGTACTAAATAAAAAACAAGTAGCAAAAAAGAAGAAAAAGATAAAACACCTGCTAAAACAGGAGATAATACACAGTTAGCTGTATTTGCAATATTTTTCTTATTATATGGAATTTATCTCTTAAGAAGAATTAAAAAAAGAGTTAATATAAGACAGAATCTCAATTATGAGGTTCTATTTTTAAGTTCTTTATTTTTTTATTCCTTTATTTTTTTAGTGTGATATAATGTTGATTGTTCTAAAAATAAGACAAAAGGAAGAGAGATTTTATGAAAAACAATGAAAAGAGAAGTACTTTCTCAGGAAAACTAGGATTAGTCCTCTCTGCTGCAGGAGCCTCTGTAGGCTTAGGAAATATTTGGCGTTTCCCATATCTTGCAGCTAAATATGGAGGAGGAATCTTCTTATTAATCTATATTATTCTTGCGCTCACATTTGGTTATACAATGATTATTGCAGAAACCACAATTGGAAGAATGACTAGAAAGAGTCCGGTAGGCGCTTTTAGAAAATTTGGAAACTCTATCTCGCATAAGTTTGGTGGATGGATCAATGCGATTATCCCTATATTAATCGTACCTTACTACTCTGTTATTGGTGGATGGGTCATTAAATACCTTGTTGAATATGTTAAGGGGAACGGTCATGCTTTATCATCTGATGGTTATTTCTCTACATTTATTTCTAATGGTGTTTCAACAGAATTGTGCTTTATTGCCTTTGCATTATTAACTTTATTTATTGTATTTGCAGGTGTTAAAAACGGTATTGAACGTGTCTCTAAGATCATGATGCCAATTCTAGTTGTATTATCATGTGTTATTACTGTTTATTCAGTTACTCGTCCAGGTGCACTTGAAGGTGTAAAGTACTTCCTTGTACCTAACTTTAAGAACTTCTCATGGATGACAGTAGTTACTGCAATGGGACAGATGTTCTATTCTTTATCTATCGCAATGGGTATCTTAATTACATTTGGTTCATATACAGAAAAAGAAGTCTCTATTGAAAATTCTACAGAAAACGTAGAAGTATTTGATACAGCTATTGCGATTATGGCTGGATTAATGATTATTCCAGCTGTATTTGCCTTCTCTAATGGAAATATGGAAAATTTGAATGCAGGACCATCTTTAATGTTTATTACTATTCCTAAAGTATTTGATAGTATGGGACTAGGAACACTTATTGGTATCCTATTCTTCATATTAGTATTATTTGCAGCACTTACTAGTTCAATTGCCCTGACAGAATGCGCTGTTTCTACATTCCAGGATGAACTTGGATGGAGTAGACATAAATCAGTTATTATTCTTGGATTCATCATGCTTGTATTAGGATCATTATCATCACTTGGATATGGACCACTTGCATCTATTCAGATTATTGGCATGCAGTTCTTAGACTTCTTTGATTTCTTAACTAATTCAGTGATGATGCCAATTTCTGCAACATGTGTATGTTTATTAGTATCCAAAGTTATTGGTGTAGATCAGATTGCTAAGGAAGTTAAATCTCACAACAATCCATTTAAACGTGAGAAAATCTTCAATTTCATGATTAAATATATTTGCCCAATCTTTGCAGCTATTATCTTGTTAAGCTCTGTTGCGAATGCATTTGGAATTATTAAGATGTAAAACAGGTTTAGGCCTGTTTTTTATTTGCACCTAATACGCAATTTGTGGTGATGAGTGTATTGAAAACTAAATAGGTATGACACGCTGTACACACTTTCTTGTAAAATAATTGTGAGATAACTAAACTATGAATTAGAAGATAAGACAAACAGTCATTAAAGGAAAAATAGATACAGGAATAAAAGATATTGATATTATTCAAACACTTTCAATTGATACACTTCTTTCTCATGTACAATCACTATGCAATGTCTAAGGGCATTAATACAAAGATTATCTATTAAGGAGACATGGATGAAGACTCAGACGATCAAATAGAACTCAATGGAATTATGAGTGAACTCGTAATAAAAGCTGATTAACTATAATCAGTTTTTTATTAGAAAAGAAACAAATACATTGGTGTTTGTATAATAACTTAATTTTCTTTTTTTTCTTTTCTAAAAAAATCACTAGTTTTCATGAAATGTAAATGAAAATGGTTTAAAATAATCTAAGGTAAAGAAATAAGAAGAAGGAGAGTAAATATAATGAGATTCGCGTATAGTCAAGTTGAAAATTTGAATGAAGCAGAAATGTGTGTATAATTATGTAGTGAAAAACCTAAAGCATATATTAAATCTAAGTGTTCGTGAGTTAGCGGATGAGGTACATGTTTCAACAGCTACTGTTATGCGTTTTTGTAAGAAGATGGGATATTCTGGTTTTTCAGAATTGAAGTATAAGATTAAAGAATTTTATGAACAGCAGGATCAGGAAGGTAATTATGAAATAAACGATATTGAAGGTTTTGTGGAGCATATAAAATCTAATGATTATTTAGACAAACTTAAAAAAGCAGCTGATCTGATTAAAGGTGCTGATTCATTTCAAATGCTTGGTTTAGGTGTATGTAGGGATATTGCGAAATATACCGCCCGACGATTTTGTCGAGCAGGGGTTTATTGTTATGGCATCGATGATGTCAACTATCCCATATTAGAAGTACCAGAAGGAACTCATTCCGTTATTTTGATCATTTACAATGATTTTTATCAGAAAGTGAGATTTGATCAAATCAATAGATATAAGAGTAAAAATTATACTATTATTATGATTTCATTAGCGCATGTAGGTAAATTTAGTCAATTATGTGATTTGACTATTTATGCTTCTAATGGAATTATGAAGGTTGGACAGGTTGAATCTGGAGTGCCAATGCTTTATGCACTAGAAAAATTAACGGATGAAGTGATAAAATAATATCATAATATATTAAAAGACACTAGGAATGCATTTCCTAGTGTCTGTTTTTAATTCTGTTCAAAGAATACTTCTTCATCAATCATTGGGTAACATGTCAAATCTTTATTATCTAGATTTGTTTTATGCATATCCACAGCTTTAATTGTATGACCATGATAAGTTGAATAATAGTAAATACCCTTATTTAAATTACAACAAGAAGTGTAAATAGTATATTCATATTTACCTTCGGCTACTTCACATAGTCCTTTTTGTTGTTCTACTGAACCAAGAATATGGAAGAACTGACTGACATTTTCTTGTTCATTTAATCCTTTAGTTACATTCATATTAGTGAAGGCAACACGTACAAAACGAGATGCTGATGATAAATCACCAGGTAACCCTAAAGCACCCATACCTCTACTATAAGTAGATAAGTTTACATCTTTTGAGAATGTATTCTCAGGCTGTTTAGTAGAGAGATACATATAATTATTTAATGCTCCTCTTTTGCAAATGGGTGGTGATTATTCGCTTATCTACTATGTTTAGAGCTCATTGCATCTCGATATCGCACTCTTTTTGGCGACAAAACTGCCATTTCTATAAATTTCAATACCTTATCATACTTATCTTTTGGGTCATTCATAATGAACCAAAATAGATTCAGCCAGTCTTGGAGGTGTTCTCTGTCGTAAGCTCCGTGATTTCTTATGAATTGTTTCAATAATAAATGAAGATTATTAACTGGATATAAAGGGTTGTCTTTATCTGATAGACCTTTTGTTTCTCTTGTTGAGTATACTTCGCTTTCCAGTTCTAATTCTTCAATCAATATACTGTGAGAATGCTCATCATCATGCACTAATATAGAGCCTCTTGCAATATGCTTACTATATGTTTCTTTTGATGATTTTCTTGAGGGTTTTGATGTTCCTGTAATTATAAAAATTGATTTTGTCTCGTTACAGGCAACACCAACACCTATTTTATTTCTAGCAATTCCTCTTAGTTTCTTTCCATCTTTTGTCGTTAGTTTACTTTTTACTTTTGTAAAATAGGTTTCATCTAAATACACTGTACCATCTAGTACAACATTGTCTTGTATTCCTTTTAAGACTTCAAATGTTTTGATCAGCCAATATTTACCTGTAGTTGGTGAATTTCTATTATCGTAGGCTGTTGAATTTATAGAATGAAATTCAAAAAAATGCAGTAAATACTCAATTCATTCTGAAATAGGAATCTTTTTTGAATCAAAGATTGTATTTGTCAACGCTGTAAAACGTTTACCACATCCTTTACAAATATATCTTTGTGTTCCGTCTTTCTTATGCCCATACCTTGTAAAATCATGAAATCCACAGAAAGGACATTGTTTTATGTCTAAAGAATTTATAAATTCTATTTCTGAAACAGATGATGTTGCATGTTTAGGGTTGTACCATTCTTGAACAGTATTTTCAACAAGCAATTGTCCTTCAGATTTCTCTAGATTTTCAGACCGAGTAAACGAGCGTAAAGATGGATATTTTCTACGTTCTTTTTTATTCATTTGTGTTTGGCGGTTCGGAGTTTCAAGAGATGAATAACCAGAACCGCCAAGTTCCTCTTGATGGTTATTCACCTCATGAAGCTCTTCAAGAGCTTGCCTTTCTACAAGCATTCTAATTATATCATTGCCTGTAACAAATTGCTACTTACCACCCA
Organism: Catenibacterium sp. RTP21428st1_D7_RTP21428_210409; assembly: GCF_040227455.1. Lineage (NCBI taxonomy): Bacteria > Bacillati > Bacillota > Erysipelotrichia > Erysipelotrichales > Coprobacillaceae > Catenibacterium > Catenibacterium sp. RTP21428st1_D7_RTP21428_210409. The sequence goes on from NZ_JBEHVX010000118.1 coordinate 5,346, forward strand.
TTTGCAAAAGAGGAGCTTTATTTAAATTAAACATCTGTTTATCAAAAGGTGGATTATTAGTCAATACACCTACAGGATTATCATAGATATGTACTCTATCTTTCATGATTTCCTCCATTTCCCCGCGCCTTCGTTGCGCGGACACAAATATATAACCAAACTCAAATCCACCAAAACTATAGTGTGCCTCTCGATATAATAGTATAATCAAAGAGAGGTGGTATACTACAGAGCACGTGGAGTAGAGTAGGCAATTCTACTCAAATAGAATATCCTGAATGATTATAAGTCGCCGCTATCTTTTCAAGCACAAATAAGTTGGACTTAGAGCCAGGACACTTATGATTGTACAATCAACTGAGTGATTAGCTTAGATAGCAGTCAATGCCACTTCTCTTCTTTCAATGAAAGGTAGAGTCAAAAGTTTATGAAAAACTTGATGAATGACAGATTTCAGGGCTCGATGAACGATGCGATATCATTC
>NZ_JBEHVX010000119.1:0-5807 GCF_040227455.1 Catenibacterium sp. RTP21428st1_D7_RTP21428_210409
ATAATGGTAAATCCACGATTGAACAATTAAGGAGAGTTACTTTTTTTGTTTCCTCCTCGTCATTTCATATTGTCTATAGGGGCATAGATGTCTTAACTTTCATAAAGATTAGGGAAGAACAGCTTTCCTAATTCCGTATCTGAATAACACTCTAATTTTGCAGTATCAAATTCTAATTCCTCCTTTCTTCGTTTTACTTTCGATGAGGTGTGCTTGCTTATGTGATATTGTTTGGAAATGGTATTAAGAGAAATACCCTGATCCATTAGCTACAGGCACATTCTCAGATTGAATTTTACGGCCATAATTTTAAGGCTCCTATCATAATATTAGAGACATTATCTCCAATATCATGATAGTACAAAAAGACCACCCCTTGAGGTGGTGCAGTTGTGTATATTCTGATTTTTAGACTAGTGGTGCGCTTGGTGATATAGGTGGTGCACTTTATGCGATTAGCGGTGCTCTTCCTTGCGAATAATCACATCTAGAGTTAATGAAAATTCGTTGTAATAGAAAATCAACCATTTTCTGTAGTCAATACTCCTTCGATGGATGGCATCAATTATTAGATGGAGGACCTATTGCAGACGCAATTCTAGATAGAATCATTAATAGTCCATACCTAATTACTTTACACGGAAAATCATTGCGTGAGGAATACTCAAGAATAAGACAATAAAAATGGAGAAGGCATAATAATGATAAAGAATTATTATGCCTTCTTTCAAATTAATTGTGGACTTCCAACCGTATTCAATTTTTTGTGTAGTGGACTTGTCCAGCGTATTGAGTAGACTTCTCTATCTTAACGAGTGGTCTTCCATTAGTGGAATACTCACTCAATAAGGAAGAAATTGATGCAATTTAATCTACTCAATAGGGAAATATTATAAATAAACATTTCTTTCGACTATGTATACAGTCAGAAGTGTCAGGTGGTCAAGTTTATCGGAAGGGTTGGTCACCCCCGTCGGAATTTTACGAAAATGGTTAATTGGTCAAGAGTATCGGAACACTTGGTCAACCTAATCGGAATGAATGATCAATTAAAGTGGGATAATCATCAGTCCACTACATTATTTTAGGCAAAATAAAAACCCTGTAAGCAGGGGCACGAGATAAATCTCCTTTTCGTGTCCTTATTACAGGGTCCATTTTACTACTTTATAATGTTTTATTTCTTCACTGGATCAAAGAATGTATCCGGATGATTTGGATTAAATACTTCATTACATGTCATTACAGTAACCAGATTTTCTGTTTCTGATAAGTTAATGATGTTATGTGTCCATCCAGGTATCATATGTACTGCTTCTATTTTATCTCCACTTACTTCAAATTCTACAATCTCTCCCGTATTGATATTTCTTTCCTGAATAAGTCCATGACCCTGTACAACAATAAATAATTCCCATTTGGAATTATGCCAATGCTGTCCTTTGGTAATGCCTGGTCTTGAAATATTGATTGAAACCTGTCCACAGTCTTCTGTATGAACTAGTTCTGTAAAAGATCCTCTTTCATCACAGTTCATCTTTAATGAATAGGCAAATTTTTCTTTTGGAAGATATGAAAGATATAAGCTGTATAGTTTTTTCGCAAAAGATCCATCTGGCATCTTAGGCATCATCAATGTCTTAGGTTGATTTTTAAACTGTTCTAATAGATCAACAATTTCTCCTAAAGTTACTTTATGTGTTACTGGGATATAACAGTATCTTCCATCTTCTTTTTCAACTGTTTCTACACCATTAAACTCACAATGTCTTTTTTTTCCTTCCAATAGATCATACATTCCTTCAATCAAATCATCGATATAAAGAACTTCAAGTTCTGTTGTTCTGTCATTGACTGTAAATTCTTCATCATTTGCGACTGCATAACAGAAAGTAGAAATAGCACTGTTATATCTTGGTCTTGAATGTCCCATTAGATTTGGAAAACGATAGACTGCTACTTTAGCACCTGTTTCTCTTGAATAGTCAAAGAACAGTTCTTCTCCTGCCTTCTTTGATTTTCCATATTCACTTGTACCAAAGCGGCCAGCAAGTGTTGCCTGAATACTACTGCTTAACATGATTGTTGACTTATTGTCATATTTCTTTAATGTATCTAATAATGTAGAAGCAAAACCAAAGTTACCATTCATGAAGTCTTCTGTATTTTCAGGTCTGTTAACTCCTGCAAGATTAAATACGAAATCACATTCCTTACAGTATTGATCTAATTCTTCCAATGTATTATCGATATCATATTCATAGATTTCTTCTATATGAATATCAGGTCTTGTTTTGTTTCTTCCATCTTGTATCGTTTTTAAGTTATTAACAAGGGCAGTTCCTACCATGCCCTTGGCTCCTGTTACTAGTATCTTCATTCTAATATTTTCTCCATACCATTTTATTGACAACGTTGATATATCCCTGAATAATTCTGACTACCTTCATAGAAACTGTTTCATCTACATAGTCTGGACATGGTTTACCGAGTACTCCTTTTTGTTTCATTTCAATGGCCATATCTGTAGCATTCAATAATTCTTTAGTTGTAATACCAGCAAGGATGAAATCACCTGCTTCTAATGCTTCTGGTCTTTCTGTACTTGTTCTAATACATACTGCAGCGATTGGATGACCAATTGATAGATAGAATGAACTTTCTTCTGGTAATGTACCTGAATCAGATACAATAGCCAATGCATTCATCTGAAGACAGTTATAGTCATTAAATCCCAATGGTTCATTGACTCTTACTCTTGGATCAAGTTTGAATCCGCTCTTTTCAAGTCTGTGTTTACTTCTTGGATGACATGAATATAAGATAGGCATGTCATATTTTTCTGCAAGAGCATTGATAGCAGTAAATAAAGAAATGAAGTTCTTTTCTGTATCAATATTTTCTTCTCTATGAGCACTTAATAGAATATAGTTGTCTTTTTCAAGACCCAATCTTTCAAAGACATCTGATTCTTTGATTTTATCAAGATTTCCTCTTAATACTTCTGCCATAGGAGAACCTGTCATATAAGTTCTTTCTTTTGGAAGACCTGTATCAGCAAGATACTTTCTAGCAAACTCGCTATAACAAAGATTAACATCAGAAATGACATCTACGATTCTTCTGTTTGTTTCTTCTGGAAGACATTCATCCTTGCATCTGTTTCCTGCTTCCATATGGAAAAGAGGAATATGTAATCTCTTGGCACTAATAGCACTTAAACAGCTATTTGTATCGCCTAGTACTAGATAGCCATCTGGCTGTAGTTCATTTAATAGTTCAAAACTCCTTCCTAGGATGTTACCACAAGTAACACCTAGGTTATCTCCTACTACTGGTACTAGGATATCTGGTCCAAATTCGCCTTCATTGTTTTTAAGTTCAAAATCTTCCCAAAATACAGTACTTAGGTTCTTATCCCAGTTTTGATTATAATAGATGACACATGTATCAAAGTACTCTCTGCATCTTTTGATGACTGCGACAAGACGAATGATTTCAGGTCTTGTTCCTAATCCAATACACAGTTTGGTTTTTCCATTATTTTTCCATTTAAAATTATGTTCCATTTCTTTTCTCCTTCTATTTACTACAATTTATACTTATAGCATCGCCATACAACTTTGTTTGAAAACTATCATTTAATACATCAATAGATATGTTTATAACTCCATAACCATGATCATTTAGATTATTAGTATCAGATGATGTTATATAAAGATTATTTGTTATTTTCTTGTATGAATTTATTATATTCTGTGATGGTAAGTTATTCTTGCCGTTTCTATATACAGTAGAACAGACCACATTTACAGAAGTAAAAACATCAAGCATTTCACTTGATGTTTCCGAACCATGATGTGGAATTTTTAAAAAATAAGGTTGACAAGGTAGCCTAGGTATTTTTTTCAATTCAGCTATTGTAGTATTCTCCATATCACCTGTAAACATAAGAACAACTTCTCCTAGTTTTATTGTAAATCCAATTGAATGGTCATTTTTATTAAAATCACCATATAAAGAATGCTCACGTATTAAACTTGAGTTAGGTGCAAATGAGTTCATTTTAAAATCGATTTCATAATCATCATATTTAAACCATATGTCGTCTTTATAAAATAACAAATCTTTACTATCTGATACTGTATAAATATTACTTTTACTGTTACAGGATTCTTTTTTTAATTTATCAAAAAGATTTTTTACCTTGTTTGAACATATTTTATATGCACTATCTACATTTTCAGGAATATTAACAATTGTATTTCATTTACAAATTCATCATAGATATCACACATTCCTTGACTATGATCATAATCCGGATGGCTCCAACATAAATAATCAATATGTTTAATATTATTGTTTCTTAATATTTCAACAGTCTTATTCATTTTATGATAACAAAAGCAATCAACGACTATGCTAAAAAATATTTTAGAATCTTTTTTAATAAAAACAATAGAAGATTCTCCTTGTGTTTTATAACCAATAACATTAATTTCTATCACTAATTTTTCTTTAACAAGATATGGTAGATTTTGCATTTCTATTGAGTTATTTTAATTTCTCTTTTGTATTTGACAGGTCTTATTTTCCTATGTGATGATTTCCTCATTATTGGCTTTTCAAAAGGTATAAATCTTTCTTTTGACTCATCATTTTGTTTATCCTCTAAAGGATGAATAGGATAAAATTTTATTCTATCCATTTTTAGTCACCTCCGCTATTCTACCATCATTAAATTCATCCTGACTTAGTTCCTTAATAAATTCAGTTGATAATGATTCAAAGAACAAATCATACAACTGATTATTTATTTTTTTTATACTCTCTTCTAAATTATCTTCATCTAACTCATCTACAATTGGCATAAATCCTTCAATATCTAATAGTATTTGATAGCCTGTCCTGTTGTCTTCAAAACTTCCTACTCTTCCTTTTGTTATAGTTCGACTATAAAGAAGATAAATATTATTAACCGCAGCTTGTTCATTAAATTCAAGAGATATAACATCATCTAAAGCCAGATGCAATGCTTTTTCTGTAAAATAATTGGCTATATCCTTTATATTATAAATTATACAACTGTTCACTTTTTGTAAGCCAATTTTCTTTATGTTAATAAATTCAAATTTTTTTAATTCTTTTATTAACTCTATAACTGTTGGCAAATAGTTTGAAAACATAGGATTATTTTTAGTGGTATCAATTTCTAAAATAATACTTGATTTGGAAATTGTTACTCTTCTTCCATCATCTGTTTTAAAAACAAAATTTTTATCATTATTATCAACACAAACTTCTTTTAAGTTATTATATCCCTTGTCATGAAGTATTTTACCTACAGATTGAACAAAAATTTCTACATCTAAATCAATTAATCCATCATATTCAACCTTTAAAGTTAAATTTTTTAAAAATGTGTGTTTCAATTTAGCTCTAACATAACTTTTATCCTTATAAATATCCATTCAATTATATATACCTCACCTTTCTAAACTTCATTTATAACCATTTCCATGTTAATCAGTTTTAAAAACAATTTTCATCAACCACATTATATCATAAGAAATTAAAATCAATGATATAAACATTGTAATAAAAGAAAATAAATATAAACATACAAAAATATTAATATATTGAAAATTGATTTGAATACCCACAAACCACAGGTTAGTGAAAATTAAATTTCATAAACACCGATTAAACGGCGTTCATGAAGCTGAACCGGACACATGAATTTCCCATCTGTTCTACAATTAGATTAGAAATTAGATGGAGGTATAATCATATGTCAAACAAAGTAT
>NZ_JBEHVX010000120.1:0-5761 GCF_040227455.1 Catenibacterium sp. RTP21428st1_D7_RTP21428_210409
TTTTCTATAAATTTTATATCTAATTTTCGATTATCCGCATAAACACTATACTTTCAAGTATTTTGAAGTATAGAAAAAACTCATTTTACCACGATTTTACCACGATTGAATGAGCCTTGATATGACCTATAAAATAACACCCAAAAGACATCATTACACCTAAATGGTGTCTTTTTAAAAAGCAGTCAATCCTAAGACTAACTGCTTTGTGTGTATGGATATGAAATTGTCAAACTGGAATTTGTCTTACAACAATTTATATATGCATAAAAAGCAATATATTTATGAAAACACCCTAAATCCAAAATCTACTCAATTCATTTTTCCTTACATAAAATGTTCTCGTATATTTCACTTCCTCACCAAGTGTTTCCCCTATCAAAACTTCAAAATCATTGATATCAAATTCTGGAAAGAATGTATCTCCATCTTCAATATTTAAATCTACTTCTGTGATATACATTTTATCTACTATTTGCAAAGCTTCCTTAAATAGTCCATATCCACCAGATATGTATACATCTCGTCCTTTAGCCAATAATAATGCATCTTCTAATGATTTAACTGAAACTAAATTATCTCCTTGATACTCTGTTGTGGTGGAAACAACAATATTCATTCTATTAGGCAACGGATGACCGATTTCTTCATAAGACTTTCGCCCCATAATAACCACATTACCCGTTGTTAACTCTCTAAATTGCTTTTGTTCTCCCTTTATTTTCCATGGTATATTACCATTCTTGCCTATAACATTATTCTTTGACCTCGCAACAATCAAACCTATCATCTATTTCATCCTCCATAATATGATGTCGTACCTGTGATTCCATCAAGTGCACCACATCTTAACAAACTCAAAATTATCTCGAACTAACCAGCTCGACAAATTCTAATTTGTCCGTTTCTTCATATCCACATTATATCATTTTCATATCTGCACCACAATAAAATTTTATGCACCGATAATCTTATTGAACAGCTCTAACAAACACCATTTCATCACTCCAATCTGAAATTTAGGTATGAAAAAAGCAGTCAATCCTAAGACTAACTGCTTTGTGTATAGAGATATGAAATTGTGAAATAGAATTTGCCTATTTCAAATCAAAAAGAGAATTTTCATAGTCCTTTACATAGTATCGTATATTTTTACGCCCCTTTTGAATAATGGTATGTCCCTCTGCTTCTAATTTTTCTTTCTGTGCTTCAATACCATTTGGATATTTAGCATTTAATTCTCCGTTTGCTTTTAATGTTCTCCAATAGGGTGTTTCATCTTCGGAACGCTGATAACTCGCCCACGCTACAATAGAAACAAATATACCCGCTGTAATCGGCTCTGTAAAATCTGCACCACTCAATTTTGCAAAGTGTTCTCGTATTTTTCCAACCGTAATCACTTTACCATACGGAACTTTTTTCATTACTTTGTCATAGTCAATCGGGGGAGCAAAATACATTTTGTTTCCACCATATTTCTCAATACTTTTCTGGTCTATGATAATTTGAAATTTTGGCATATCCTTACTATCATGCAACATAGCATTAAAATCTTTTTTATCTTCATTTGCCATTTGTGCCACCTCCTACTTTAAGGATAGTCTGTTTCTTATTTCCATGCAATGAGGCTGTTTGAAAATTATTAACACTTTCAAATTTGTCGCTTTCTTCATATCCATATTATAACAGTTCCATATATCCGCCACAATAAAAATCAGCATACCCTTAGCATTTATGGAACAAAAATGCACACTTTTTCTTTCTTCCTCTTGATTACCCCACAACAGAAAAGAAAAAGCCCTGTCAAGAGCCTTGCCACCATTGGTGGTGCTTTGCACTCTTTACTGGGCTTTTTGTTTGCTGTATCTTCCATGCAAGAGGAAATTAAAGACCTCTGTTCCATTTCGCCTTTAGATAATCTTCATAGTCTGCTTCATTGAAGTCTACTTGTGGAGAAGTGTCGGGAATGTTGTTTCTGTTGTCTATATCCGCAAGCTGACGAAATATCCAATCATCATAAGGGTCATGGTATTTATACTCTTTGGGCTGTTCTCTGTATCGGTCTAACCCTCGCATTTCCTTATGTACTTTTATCATGCGTTCCAGTTTTTGACGCTGTATCAACTGCTTGATTTCCATAAGTTCTTCCAACTCCGTAACCTCATTGGTAATGTAGTTATGGATATACTGTATGAGTTTATATGCCTTGTAAAATGTGCATTCTTTTTCATCATCGAAAAATTCATTTTCAGACAGGTAATCTAAGGAAACATTGAAGTCTTGTTCCCGTTTGATAATATCCATGATATAGGGCTCGGTGTGGTCAATATACTTCCATTCTCCCGACAATAATTCATTGGGCGTTACACCCAGCACGTCCATTATCTTCTCTAACGTATCAAAGGTAGGATAATTCACGCCACGTTCAATCTTGGAAAGGCTCTGCATATTGATACCGATTTTGTCCGCAAGTTCCTGTTGTTTCATTCCTCTGTGTTTTCTTATGGTCTGTATGTTTTCTCCTAAGAAACTGATTTTCTTTTCATAATGCTCCATAACTTAGTATAACCGCTCCTTTCGTTGCTTTTCTTGGTATTTATAAGCATATCATACTTAATCTATATCTAAAAGTCAACAAAAACTTCTTGACAAGTAATTCTAATGGAGTTATTATCGTATTAGACAGAGTGATTAAGCACGCTAGGGTCAATCACACGCTTGAGTAAGCATATAAAATATATATTTTCACTTTGATAGCATGAATAAGCATGGACTATCAGACCGAAAATAAGGTTTCTGACTGGGGCTGTTCCGTTTAGCCACGAGCCTTACAAGGCTCGTGAGCGTTAAGAACGGGGCAGACACAGGAAGAAAGGGAACGCCTTTAGGCGTTCGTAAAGGGCGTATATGTAACACCGCCCTGCGTATACATGTCATAGTACCTAGAAACTGTGATAAATAAAGGAAAAAATGCAATTTATACCCTGCAAAAAATCGGGGCATACGAAAGGAGTAATGAAGTATCGCAACACACGAAAATTTATCTGTTAAGATTGATTACATCAGCATTGTATTTGAAACTGCAAACGCAGAAGATGTCATCATGCACATTTTAGGTTTACCGACTGACATTTTCAATGTCTATCCAGCAACGATAAAATTCAAGACTTATCAAGCACGCTGGCAGATTGGAGATATTTATGTATCGGGGGACGCAAGAAAGACAGAGGACAACCCACAGGGGCTAGGCTGTTATCTTGTTATGACGGGCAGAGGTTGTGATGATATTTTCCGTATTCTCAACAGCAGAAACTATACCTTTGGGGATATGTTCAAACGTTGCGAGCGAAGATACGGACTGGATAACTTCCATTTCACAAGGCTTGATATTGCCATTGATGATAAGAACGAAAAGCCATTCTTTACCATAGAGCAGATAAAGAAGAAATGCGAAAAAGAGGAATTTATCTCGAATAGTGAGGGCTATCACTTTGACGAAAGTAAGTTTGATGATTTCGACACCGCAAAGACCGTTTATATTGGTGCTGGAAAATCGGGATTGTCCTACCGCTTTTATGACAAGGATAAGGAAGTCTGTTCAAAACATAATAAGACACTTGATGAAGTCGGCAGTTGGAAACGGACAGAAATGCAACTGCGTGATGATAAGGCTCATGCCTTTGCCATGACATTCAAGGACAGACCGCTGGAACTTGGGGAACTGGCTTTCGGACTATTGGCAAACAACCTACGCTTTGTCGTGCCAAACAGAAATGAAAGTAATAAGAGCAGATGGAAAACGTGTCGGTTTTGGGAACGCTTTTTAGGGGCTGTGGAAGTCTTAAAACTGCAAGTACCGAAACTACATAATTCTCTTGAGGAAACACAGCAATGGCTCACAGAGGGTGGCGTGATTTCCGCTGTGAAAAGTTTTTACTTCTTGGAAGAACATGACGCATTAGGTGGACTGGAAAAAGTGGGAACTATGCTTGATAAGGCAAGATACAGCAATTCCCTTTCCAGCAAACTAACCGCCCACTTACAGAGGATAGACCGCACCGACCTTATCCCCTATATCCAGTATGACACGAAACATGGGAAAGGGGGTATCTGATGAATAACAACGATATTCCTGTATGGGAAAAATACACCCTTACCATTGAAGAAGCGTCAAAGTATTTCCGTATCGGAGAAAACAAGTTAAGACGCTTGGCAGAGGAAAACAAGGACGCTGGCTGGCTCATTATGAATGGCAACCGCATACAGATTAAACGCCGACAGTTTGAAAAGGTCATTGACAAATTGGACGCAATCTAATGCAAATGAGCCTTGTATGTGTTATGATAAACACAAGTCATATCAAGGCTCTTTCCAATAAGGAAAGGAGCAGACACCATGAAAGAAAAAAGACGGGATAGCAAAGGACGTATCCTGCATACTGGAGAGAGCCAACGAACAGACGGAAAATACTTATATAAATATGTGGACGCATTTGGAAACACAAAATATGTGTATGCTTGGAGATTGACACCCACAGACCCGACACCAAAGGGAAAACGGGAAAAACCCTCACTTCGTGAACTGGAACAGCAGATAAGACGGGATATTGAGGACGGTATCGACAGCACAGGCAAGAAAATGACGCTTTGCCAACTCTACGCCAAACAGAACGCACAGAGGGCAAACGTGAAGAAAAGCACACAGAAACAACGGGAACAGCTCATGCGGTTATTGAAAGAGGACAAGTTAGGTGCTAGGAGCATTGATACGATAAAACCCTCTGACGCTAAGGAATGGGCGTTACGCATGAAAGACAAAGGCTTTTCCTATAACACCATTAACAACCATAAACGCTCGTTAAAAGCGTCATTCTATATCGCCATACAAGACGATTGTGTAAGGAAAAACCCTTTTGATTTCAAGTTGAGTGAAGTCCTAGAAAATGATACCAAAGAGAAAGTCGCATTGACAGAGGAACAGGAACAATCCCTACTCTCATTCATCAAGACGGACAATGTGTATCACAAGTATTATGATGATGTGCTGATACTGTTAAAGACAGGACTTCGTATCTCGGAACTGTGCGGACTGACAGTAGCCGATATTGATTTCAAGAATGAAGTTGTGATAATCGACCACCAGTTACTAAAGAGCAAGGAACAAGGCTATTATATTGAAACGCCTAAAACAAAGAGCGGAATAAGGCAAGTGCCATTAAGCAGAGAAACAATACAGGCATTTCAACGGGTTATGAAGAAACGCCCAAAGACAGAACCATTTGTGATAGACGGACGGAGCAATTTCCTATTTGTCAATCATAAAGGCAAGCCCAAAGTTGCGATTGATTATAACGCCTTATTCGTCCGTATGGTAAAGAAATACAACAAGCAACACAAGGACAATCCCTTGCCACATATCACACCGCATACGCTACGCCATACGTTCTGCACAAGACTGGCAAGCAAGAACATGAACCCGAAAGATTTACAGTATATCATGGGGCATTCAAATATCAGTATCACAATGAACTGGTACGCTCATGCGTCCATAGATACCGCAAAATCAGAGGTTCAGCGTCTAATTGCATAGAAGTATTTACCACGATTTTAACCACGATTGATAGCGAAAATATAAGAAGATAGACCTAGGTATGTGAGCTTTACCACAAAAGCAAAATGCCCGTAGAGCCGATAAAATAAGGCTTTGCGGACATTTGAGAAGATATAAAAAGATAGTTAAAAAGACATATATAATTTAA
>NZ_JBEHVX010000121.1:0-5393 GCF_040227455.1 Catenibacterium sp. RTP21428st1_D7_RTP21428_210409
GAAATTATAGATAAATCTGCAAGTACCTATTGTTTTACGAATCCTGACTTTCTGCTCCTCTGTTGGATTTATTTCCGTCTTGAAGCTCTTCAGCAATTTCCTCATCCCTTTCTATCAGTTTTTTATACTTACGAAGCCCATACAGCCTGCATGAGAACACATGGAGTATTGAAACAATATCCTGCACGAGTTCTTCCTGTGGCGATAGTTCTTCATTGTTTACTACCACTAGGGTTGTATTAAACTTTTTACAGAATTTCTCAAACCAGTCATAACCAAATCTGATAAATCTATCTTTATGGGTTACTACTATTGTCTTGATTTTTTGTTCCATTACTTCATCTAATAATTCGTTCCACTTTTTACAGTTGTAATTAAGGCCACTTCCATAATCTTCAATACACTGATTTACAATAATTCCTCTTGCATTACAAAACTGTCTTAAAAATGCAACTTGATTTTGTAAATCATCTTTTTGATTCTTTGTAGACACTCTGGCATAAATAACCACCTGACGTTTATCATTTTCAATATTCATACCTTTGAATTGTAGATACTGATTATATGTGTAATAACGCCTATTAGTTAGAGTTCGGTTTGCCTTTAAAGTACCTTCTCTGTCCCAACGTTGTAATGTCTTAACAGAAACACCTAAAAGTTCAGCAAAATCTTTTGGCTTATAATTTTTGATATTTGATGTGTTCATTTTAACATTCCCCTATGAGCACATTCAAACACAACAGTCAATATATTCAGTTACTTAGATTTTCTTCTTAATAATAATTATATCATGTAACCATTTAGCTAAGATATAATCAAATATTTTTTCTTAACTCCTTTATATAGGTTTTATCGCTTATAACTTCAATACATTACTTAATTAATTAGTATATACTGTATATAGGAGATGATAATGTGCAAACATTTTCACAACAATTGCATACGCTCTCTTTTGGTGCTAGACTTAATATAGTTGGATAGTCAACTAAAGAGGTGAGAGAGATGGATAAGAAAGAGAACTTCATGAGTGATAATGCATTACTATATCGTGCAGCTATTAAGTATTATGATAATAGATTAAAGAAATATGATATAGGTTATGGACAGGTTGTGAATCTAATGATGATTCATGAACATCCTGGTATTACTATGAAGGAATTGTCTTCAAGTGGTTCTGTGGATAAAGGAACAATCACCAAGAGTATATCTAAGTTGCAGGAGGCGGGCTATATTCGTGTAGAAGAGAATACTCTTGATAAACGTTCTAAGATACTTAAAACAACACCTAAAGCGAAAGATGTGATTACAGAAATGTATCTTGCGAGAAAAGACTGGTGGTCTCATTTAACATCTGATTTGACTTTAGAGGAAGTAGATCAATTAGAAAAGACAATGCATCTTTTAGTTAAGAAAGCAATAGAAGAACCAACATACCAGAATCATTTCCGTATCTTTGGTTTTCAAAAGCTCACTCTTCTAGATTATCCAGGAAAAATGGCATGTACTCTATTTACTGGAGGATGTAATTTTAAATGTCCTTTCTGTCATAATTCTGATTTAGTCTTCTTACCAGAAAATATGGTAGAGATTGAACAGGAAGATGTTCTTGAATTCTTAGAAAAGAGACAGAATATACTAGAGGGCGTATGTATTACAGGTGGAGAACCTTTATTACAGGCGGGTATTGTGGATTTCTTAAGAGTGATCAAGGATATGGGATACTCTATTAAATTAGATACAAATGGATCTTTTCCTAATAAGTTAAAAGAATTAGTAGAAGAAGGTCTTGTTGATTATGTAGCTGTAGATATCAAGAATGCGCCTAAGAAATACAATAAGACAATTGGTTTAGAAGGGTATCGTCTTGATTCTATTAAGACAACAGTCCAGTATTTATTAGAGAATCATGTAGATTATGAATTCAGAACGACAATCATTAAAGAATTTCATACAGAAAATGATATGAGACTAATTGGAGAATGGATCAAAGGTGCTAAGCGTTATTATCTTCAAAACTTTGAAGATAATGAGAATGTGATTCAAGAAGGTTTACATGCATGCTCATTAGAAACACTTCAGAGTTATAAAAAGATTTTAGAAGAATATGTTGATGAATGTGAAATCAGAGGGATAGAAGAAAGGATATGATAATATGTACCAGGTCATTAAAAGAGATGGTAAGATTACAGAATTTGATTTAAAGAAAATAACCCGTGCGATTGAAAAAGCATTTATTTCATTAAAGAAAGAATATCATCCTAGTGTGATTGACATGCTTGCATTAAAGGTTACAAGTGATTTTGAAAAGAAGATCAAGGATCATAAGATTGCAGTAGAAGATATCCAGGATAGTGTAGAGGATATCTTATCACAGGCAGGTTATAGTGATGTGGCGAAGTCTTATATTCTATATCGTAAACAGAGAGAGAAAGTAAGAAATATGAAGTCTACGATTCTTGATTATAAGGATCTAGTGAATAGTTATGTGAATGCGACTGACTGGAGAGTAAAAGAGAATTCTACTGTCACTTATTCTGTTGGTGGGTTGATTCTAAGTAACAGTGGTGCAATTACTGCAAATTATTGGTTATCTGAAATATATGATCAGGAGATTGCGGATGCACATAGAGATGGGGATTTCCATATTCATGATTTAAGTATGTTAACAGGTTATTGCGCAGGATGGTCTTTAAAACAATTAATTCAGGAAGGTTTAGGAGGTATTCCAGGTAAGATTACATCTAAACCAGCAAAACATCTTGCATCATTATGTAACCAGATGGTGAACTTCTTAGGTATTATGCAGAATGAATGGGCAGGTGCTCAGGCTTTCTCTTCTTTTGATACTTACTTAGCACCATTTGTGAAGGTAGATAATCTTCCTTATGATCAAGTGAAGAAATGTATTGAATCATTTATTTATGGTGTCAATACACCTTCACGCTGGGGAACACAGGCTCCTTTCTCTAATATTACTTTAGATTGGACAGTACCAAATGACTTAGCTGAACTCAATGCGATAGTTGGTGGAAAAGAAATGGACTTCCGTTATAAGGATTGTCAGAAAGAAATGGACATGATCAATAAAGCCTTTATTGAAGTCATGATTGAAGGCGATGCGAATGGTCGTGGATTCCAGTACCCTATTCCTACTTACTCTATCACAAAGGATTTTGATTGGTCTGAAACAGAAAATAATAAACTATTATTTGAAATGACTGCAAAGTTTGGTACACCCTATTTCTCTAACTATATTAATTCAGATATGGAACCAAGTGATGTCAGATCAATGTGTTGTCGATTAAGACTTGACTTAAGAGAATTAAGAAGAAAAAGTGGAGGATTCTTTGGTTCAGGTGAATCAACAGGATCAGTAGGTGTCGTTACTATTAACCTTCCACGTATTGCTTATTTATCTCATAATGAGCATGAGTTCTATGAAAGATTAGATCACTTAATGGATCTTGCTGCAAGATCATTAAAGGTAAAAAGAGATGTGATTAGTAAGTTATTAGAAGAAGGTCTCTATCCTTATACAAAACGTTATTTAGGTTCATTTAAGAATCATTTCTCTACTATTGGCTTAGTAGGTATGAATGAAGCTACACTCAATGCGAACTGGCTTAAAGAAGACTTAACACATACAGATGCACAGGAATTTGCGAAGGATGTATTAAACCATATGCGTGAAAGATTAGTGATCTATCAGGAAGAATATGGTGACTTATATAACCTGGAAGCAACACCTGCAGAATCTACATCTTATCGTCTTGCGAAACATGATAAGAAGAAATATCCAGATATCATTACTGCCACTAAAGAGGGTAATACACCTTATTATACAAACTCATCTCATTTACCAGTAGGTTATACAGATGACTTATTTACTGCCTTAGATATTCAGGATGAATTACAGACTCTCTATACATCAGGTACTGTATTCCATGCTTTCTTAGGTGAAAAACTACCAGACTGGAAAGGTGCTGCAACACTTGTAAGAAAGATTGCAGAAAACTATAAACTTCCTTATTATACCATTTCACCTACTTACTCTATTTGTGAAGATCATGGTTATCTTGTAGGTGAACAGCCTATATGTCCTGTATGTGCTAAACCAACAGAAGTATGGAGCCGTATTACAGGTTACTATAGACCAGTTAAGAACTGGAATGAAGGTAAAGCACAGGAATTCAAGGAACGTAAAACATATGATATGGGTCACTCAGTACTAAGTGGCAGACATATGAAGAAGATCAAAGAAGAACAGGCACAACCTGTTATACAGAATGAAAAGCTTTATTTATTCACAACAAAAACATGTCCTAACTGTCGTATTATTAAGAAGATATTAGAAGATGAACATGTAGACTATGAATTAATAGATGCAGAAGAACAAGTAGACCTCACAAAGAGATTTTCTGTCATGCAGGCCCCTACTCTTGTCGTTGCGAATGATAAGAGTTATGCAAAATATGTGAACGTGTCTAATATTAGAAAGTATATAGAAGAAAGATCATAACCAAAGTGGGCATCACTCATAGTGATGCCCATTTCTTTCAAAGTAAAAAGAAGACTGTGAGATCATTGGATCTCACAGTCTTTATTGTGTTTTGATATACATCTAATTGGTGGAAGTTTTAAACAAATAATAGTTTCTTGAAACATTGGTCTGTATTGTTTCAAATGTAAGAAGATTGTTTTAAGATAATGAACCGTTAGGACTACAAGTAAGTTTTACAGTTTTATTTATTGTTTTTTGTAGTGATCCATTTTGATGATATTGCTTAGCTGTTATGCTTGCAGATGCAGCTGCACCATTTTTTGAAGCTTTCGCATTACTCAATTTCCAGCTTGTTGAATAATTGGCTTTACTATATGTTGAGCTAGTACATGTTGCTGATTTCCCATTAACGGTAATAGACCATAGAGCTTTTCCATTGATATCTCTATAAGTTGCAGTTTTTGTGCCATTTCTAATAGAAGACCTTGCTTGTGTATAATTTGTTGTAATAACAGTTTCTAAGTAATAACCATTTTCTAACTCTTCTTTTGCATATATCCTAGTTGGATTTGTTTCGAAAGCAGATGCATTTAAGACAGAGTGAGAAAATGCTAAAAAAGAAATACATAAAATGGTGATTATTTTTCTTATCATGTTCATTCTCTTTATTTGATTTCAATTGTTTCTTCAAAATATCCACCTTTTGAATCTCTTATTTCTTCAAAAGTCTTTTGGTAAATATATGCTTTATAGCATAAGAATACTAATAATACAACAAGCGCAACTGATAAGAAATTCTTTAATAATCTTCTTACTGATATGATGACCTCCCAGTAGACAGTGTAAATAATTAAAAGCACTGTTTGCTGAGGAGGTTTTTCTTATGGGAAGA
>NZ_JBEHVX010000122.1:0-5232 GCF_040227455.1 Catenibacterium sp. RTP21428st1_D7_RTP21428_210409
CTTCCCATAAGAAAAACCTCCTCAGCAAACAGTGCTTTTAATTATTTACACTGTCTACTGGGAGGTCATCATATCATGCTGCAAAGTGCTAATGATTATAAACTATTCTTCAATTTAATAATTCTTTCTTCAATTTCATGAATCACTTTAATAAAATCCACATCATCTTTACCTGTAGGGTCATCTAGCCCCCAGTTATCATCAAAAGTTCTGCCGATAAAAGGACATCCAACATTACATCCCATTGAAATTGCGATGTCTACGTCTGGGATATCTGTAACTAACTTGCTGTATTGACCATTTGTTTCCATATCAATTCCATAAAGTTTTTTCATTATGCGAACAGCATCCTGGTTAATTTGTGGCTTTGTTTCCGTCCCGGCAGAATAACTTTGAAACACACCAGATGCTAGATGTTTTCCAAGTGCCTCGGCAATCTGACTTCTACAGGAATTGTGAACACAGATAAATGCTACCCTTTTTCTTCCATCTAACATTTCTTAAAATCCCAACTTTTCAAGTAGCTTAATTACTTCAGAGCTCTTTAATACTTTACCCATTGAAACAACTGTTTCATTCACAACAATGGCAGGCATGCTCATAACGCCGTAAGCCATAACCTTCTCCATATCTGTGATATATTCTACTTCAATTCCTAACCCTAGTTCTTCAATGGCCTCTTTAACGTTTTCATACTGATTATGACAGCTTTTACAGCCGGCACCAAGCACCTTAATGCTTGTAAGCTTATTATCTTCGCCACAACAGTTTTCTGCCTGTTGACCGCTACAGCAACATGATGCTGCTTCATAAGTAGCTACTTCTCCATTGCAAGCACAAGCTGGCTCTATCTTAACTTCTTCTTTTTTCTTTCCTAATCCAAATAATGACATAATCTTTTTCTCCTGTTAAATAAGTAAATTTTGAAATGCATTAAATGCATAACCAACAATAATAATTCCTACGGTACAGATTCCAATGAACAGACCTAAGAGTTTTGGCTTGATTGCCTTTTTCAGCATAATCATGGATGGAAGAGACAGTGTGGTTACTCCCATCATAAATGACAACACAACGCCCAATCTTGCCCCTTTAGTAAGCAGTGCTTCTGCAATAGGAATACATCCAAAGATATCTGCATACATCGGAACCCCTGCAATTGTAGCAATAATGACACCAAATGGATTACCAGTACCAAGAAATCTCACTATAATATCTTCTGGTATCCAGTTATGAATAAAGGCTCCTATTCCAACACCAATAAGAATATATGGGAAGACTTTTTTAAATGTTTCAACAACCTGCTCCCACGCATATTTCATTCTGTCTTTAACCGTTAGTTCTTCCAATGGAATATCGATTTGCTTTGCATTTCTTATAAATTCTTCTACCTGATTTTCAAGGTGAAGTTTTTCGATAAGTGTTCCACCTGAAACTGCAATCACAAGACCGAGCAACACATAAACCACTGCCACTTTCGTTCCAAAGATACTCATCAATAGCACCAGCGACCCAATGTCCACCATTGGAGATGAAATAAGGAAACTGAATGTAACTCCTAATGGTAATCCGGCACTTGTAAATCCAATAAATAGAGGAATGGAAGAACAAGAACAAAAAGGAGTAACCGTTCCTAGCAATGCCGCTAAGATGTTGGCGCCAATTCCATGAAATCTTCCAAGTATTCGTTTAGTTCTTTCTGGTGGAAAGAAACTCTGAATATAACTAATGATAAAAATCAGCACACAAAGCAAGAAAACAATTTTTATCACATCATAGATAAAAAATTGAATACTGCCTCCAATCTTCCCGGATGTATCAAGACCAATAGAGTATAAGAACTCTCCAATCAATGAACTAAGCCATCTCATTCCTAAAATTTGATCTTGTATGAATATCCAAATCGTAGTCAAAAATTGCATATCTAGCCTCCTGTTAGTTTTATAGTTTTACATATATCAATGTATTCGTTTAAGAGAAAGGCAATCTTACCTGATTGCCTAATGTATATATTATTCGCACTTATCGCAGCTGCATTCACCATCTGAATCAGTGGCTTCAAGATAATGAGAAAACATATCCTTAAAACGTTTTTTTCCTTCCTCTGAAATTGAGTAGTGCATCCATCGCCCATCTTTTCTAGAATCGACAAGTCCACAGTCACAAAGCAATTTCATATGATGAGAAAGAGTTGATTGAGTAATGGATAACTCTTCTAGTATAACGCAGGCACATTTTTCTTCATAATGCAAACATTCCAAAATACGAAGTCTGTTTTCATCTGCCAAAGCCTTAATCATACGAACATCTTCTTTATAACTCATAGTATCCACTCCTTCCTGTAAAACTACACTTATTCTATCCCATATATTCATACTTGTCAATATATAGAACTGTACTTAATTTTCTTTTTAGACCATCTTCCGTTTGTTCCACACTACTGTGTTTATTTTTCTATAAATCACAAGTAAACACTTATGTATAATTGACTCAATCTCAATACTCTTATCTATCCAACTATAAAAATACCAGGGTATTATTCATTTTTTCAAGCATATTTAAAAGTCTGATTTTCAATTCTAAAAATCTCGGAAATCCCTTATTTTAAGTCTTTTTATACTTTTACTTATGTGCTCTAGTCAACAGAACTACGCTCTCAATATGACTCGTAAATGGAAACATATCATAAGGATATACATCCTTAAAACCATATCCTAGTTTTCTAAATAACTTTAAATCTCTTACCTGTGTATGAGGATCACAAGAAACATAAACTATTTCTTGTGGCTTTAAAGAAACAGCTGCTTTAATAAATGTTTCAGTAGAACCACTTCTTGGTGGATCCATAATAATCACATCTACATCTACTTTCTGCTTTGCTGCTTCTACCATGAATTCAGTCGCATCCCCCTGAATAAACTTGATATTCTCAACCTTATTAAAAGTCTTATTCAGTTTCGCATCTTTCACTGCATCCTTGTTGAGTTCTACCCCAATAACCTGTTTCGCATTCTTGCTCGCAATAAGACCTATTGTCCCAATACCACAATATGTATCCATGATTTTAGGATCTTTGACTGTAATAAGAGATAAAGCTTTACTATATAATGCTTCACACTGATCATGGTTGATCTGATAGAAAGAACGTGGAGAAATCTTAAAAGTCATTCCACATAGTTCATCTACAATAAAACCTTTCCCAAAAAGAACCTTTTCCTGTTCACCTAATACAATACTTGTCTGTCTTTTATTTGTATTTAAGACAATACTCTTAATAGAAGGAAAAGCTTTCACAAGCTGATTACAGAAGTTCTTAGAACCTTTAAAGATAGCTTCATTAGATACAATGACAACTAATGTCTGATTTGTCTTGACTGCACGTCTAATAAGAATATGTCTAATTTCCCCTCTTCTTCTTTGTGAATCATAGATAGAAACTCTATACTTTCTAAATAATACAGCTATTTTACTAATAATTGCATCTGTTTCCTGGTCATGAATGAGACAAGATTTATAAGGAATAATACGATGAGAATTCTCTTCATATAAACCATAGTTATATGTCTTATCAAACGCAATGATTGTCTTATTACGATAGTAATAAGGATCTTCCATCCCAGAGACGGGGTGTACATTAACCTTTAAATCCTTAAAGATCTTCTTACATTCTTCATTCTTATATTCTAAAGACTTAACATATCCTTGATTAATAAACTGACAGCTTCCACATTTTTTCGCTATATCACATTTCATTATAATTCTCCTAGCCAGTTCTTTAGGAAGTCATGGACTTCATAAAGTGTTTTGATTTCTAATCTTTCCTGTGGTGTATGAATATCAATACAGTTTGGTCCCATAGTCACAATATCCATATCTGGAAATATTCGACTCATATAACCTGTTTCTAATCCACCATGAGTCGGTACTTCTTTGAGTTCTTTATCATATGCTTTTTTATAAGCTTCCTTGTAAGACTTACGTAACTGAGAATCAGGATCATAGCTCCAACCATAATATTCATCTGATGGTGTCACACTCAAACCAAATAAAGAAGCCAATGTTTCTACTTCATTTACAAGTAGTTTAAGATTGATTTCATTCTCACTACGTATTAATAGAATAAGCTCTACAACCTTTTCTGTTGTTTCCATAATCCCTAAATTCAAAGAAAGAACAGGAAAATGATTGAAGTAATAAGAATACTTTTCTACACCATATGGACATAACGCAAGGAAATGAATAAGTGCATCACTATCTAAGATTACATAACCACTCTGTTCTTCTTCTAATGTATAATCTAAAGGTTCTAATGGGTAAAGTGCCTTCTGTTCTTCCATTCTTTCATGAATAAAAGCCTTCAATTCTTCTTTATTACTTGTAGACTGGAAAGTAAATAAACCATCTCTACAGATTGCATTGGCTTTCTGTCCTGCATTAAGTGAAGAGAAACGAATATCAAAACCATTGTCTAAACATGCTTTAAAAACAAGTCCTGCAATCTTAATCGCATTACCTCTACCTTCTTTAATCGCATCACCAGAATGACCACCTAATAACCCTTTTACATAGAACTTATATCCCTGATCATGAGATTCTACAAATGTCGCATTCTTTCTAATAGTTAGCTGAACGCCACCTGCAGAAGAAACATTTGTTTCTCCTACTACATCACCATCTAAAGAAATCATCTTGCGAGCATGAATCCAGTCTTTATCTACATGAGTAATACCATCCATAGTTGTTTCTTCCTGAACAGTAAATAAGCATTCTAAACGAGGATGTTTAAAGCTATTATCACTTAATAAAGCGAGCATGATAGCCACTGCTACACCATCATCTGCTCCTAAAGTTGTTTTTGTTGCATGTAAATAACCATCTTCTTCATAGATTTCTAAAGGATCAGTGAGGAAGTTATGGTTACTATCTGCATCTTTTTCAGCTACCATATCCATATGACCCTGTAGTAAAATAGGTGCATGATCTGCGTAGCCAGGCGTAGCTTCCTTATAAATAATAATGTCCCCTATTTCATTTCTTGCATAATCAAGTTCATTATTCTGTGCAAATTCTTCTATATAGTTACCTAGTAATTCTTCATGTCCTGAGGGATGAGGAATACTACAAATAGTTTTAAAATAGTCTAATACATCTTTCGTCATAATTTCCTCCATTTCCCCGCGCCTTCGTTGCGCGGACACAAATATATAACCAAACTCAAATCCCCCAAAACTC
>NZ_JBEHVX010000123.1:0-5206 GCF_040227455.1 Catenibacterium sp. RTP21428st1_D7_RTP21428_210409
CAGCTTCATGAACGCCGTTTAATCGGTGCTTATGAAATTTAATTTTCACTGACCTGTGGTTTGTGGGTATTCAAAAATATTTTTTATTTCTTTCAAGAACTTCTTTATTAATCACATTATTTTTAACTTCAATCCTCATTCAATATCACCCTCTAATAAGTAATTTATCATATCATCATTAACTGTCAACTATTTTTATATACTGAATTTAGGCAACATAATAATCATAATTTGTAATATATATCAGATATACTTGGTGCAATTGTTACTTATACATGTTAAAATTAATATATTATGAATAGAGAGGTATCAAATAATGGAAATATTAACCGTCAAAAATAATAAAATTGATTATTTAACTCTTAAAAAAGTTGTCTTTTACACATTTCCTACATATTATATACTGTCACTAGTGGCTATGTTTTGTGGTGCATTGATTGCTTTGTTTATAAATCTATATACAGGAGATATTATTGAAATTGCAACATGCATTATTATATTACTAATTGTAGCTACAGCACCTCTTATTCAATCAAGAATGACCGCAAAAAAATACATAAATCAACTTAATGATTTGTATCACACTGATGTAATTTTCTATGATCTAGTCTTTGATGAAAGTAAATTAACCTCAACTGAATACTCATCAAAAAATGAAATTCCCATGAAATACAAGAATATTAAAAAAATACTAGAAACCAAAGATGTCGTAATATTCACAAGTAAAGCAGAGTATACAATCTATTTTGAAAAGAAGAATGCCAGCGTTGAGGATATTGAAAGATTACATGCATTTTTTGATAAGCAGAACATCACTTGGAGAAAATCAATTTTGTAGGTGCTCAGTAAGGATAAAATAGAAATTATAGAATCCTATATAACACTTCATTTTGAACTAGTAGTTTTGTTTATGTAAAAATAACTTATATATTATAATAAGGAGGTATCATGAAATGGAAACATTAACCGTCAAAAATAATAAAATGGATTATCCAACTTTCAAAAAAATAATCATTCTATTCTTTCCTACTAAATCTAAAATCTTATTTCTAGCTGCATTCTGTTTTGGTTCGATATTTTTATTGAAAAGCCTATTTATGAGAGATTTTTCTTTTTGCATAATAATTAGCGCTATTTTACTATTCGAAGTTATATTTAATCTTGCTGTATCAAGAGCTTTATTAAAACAATTAATGAAACAGCAAATAGAACGATTCAACAAAGATGTAATTTATTTTGATTTAGTCTTTGAAGAAGATGAACTTTACTCCAAGGTAGACTCATCAACGAATAAAGCTCCTATAAAATACAAAGATTTAAAGAAAATTAACGAAACAAATGATATTGTATTTTTTACAAGTAATGCAGGCTTTAAAATCTATTTTGAAAAGAAAAATGCCAGTAATGAAGACATTGAGAGATTACATGCATTTTTTGATAAGCAGAACATCACATGGAAAAAATCAATTCTATAGTAAAGAAAACCTCTTTGATTCTCATATCAAAGAGGTTTTCTAATGCTTATAATTCTACTTTCTTACCGCCATACTTTCTTACTTTAAGAATATGACAAGAACCTTCACCAAAATACTTTTCAATTTCAGTCTTATATGTTTCTACATAATCATCTTCTACAAAGGCCTGGATCGTACCTGCAAATCCACCACCATGTACTCTACATACACCTTTATTACCTAGAATATCTTCAGATAAGCCTAAGGCAATAGAAACTGCCTGGTTTGTTTCATCATGATTAGAATAGATATTCTGTAGGTATTTATAAGAACTGTCTCCTGATGATTTGATAACTGACTTGAATGTATCAAAGTCATTGTTCTTTAAGGCAGATACTGCTTTTTCTACTCTTGCATCTTCCTTAAAGAAGTGTAATGCACGGATGACACAGCGGTCACTCATCTTTTCACGTAATTCAGGAATATGTGCTTTAAATTCTTCTTCTGATACTTCTCTTAAGAATTCTTTTCCAAAGAAGTGTGCTACTTCCTTCATTTCTGTAGGAATGGCTGCATAATCATCAGTTAAGTCTGCATGAGATGCATGAACATCTACAATACATAAACTATGATGGAATGAAGAGAAATCAACATCTACTTTTTCTACAACAGGATGATCATTGTCTTTAAAGTCAATATGAATAAGAGCACCTACTGAACTTGCACATTGATCCATTAATCCACATGGTTTACCAAAATATACGTTTTCTGTATACTGACCAATCTGTGCAATCAATACTGGACTCACTGTCATATCATTATATAAACCTGATAATACAGTACCAATCATGACTTCAAATGCTGCTGATGAAGAAAGACCAGAACCCTGTAATACTTCACTTGTCATATAAGCTTCAAAACCACCAATATGAAGACCTAATTCCTTAAAGCGTGCAAGAGTCCCTCTAATTAATCCTTCTGAAGTACCTTCTTCTTCAGCTTTCTTATCTAAGTCATCTAAAGCTACAGCCTTTAAGTCATAATCATCAGATAATACCTTAATTTCACCATCTCTAGGTGCTGTAATCGCAATAATATCTAAGTTAATTGCAGCAGCTAATACTTCACCATGCTGGTGGTCTGTATGGTTACCAGATACTTCACTTCTACCTGGTGCTGAGAATACTTCTACTTCCTTATCACCATAAAGTGAGATGAACTTTTCAATAGCTGCAATATATCTTTCTTTCTGAGTATCTAATAAAGACTCATCTACATAAATATCAGTTAATAAAGCATCTGCCTGACCATTTTTAATATCTTCAATAATCTGTGTTGCAAGTTTCATTATTTAATTACCTCTAAACAATAAGATGTCTGTGCATCAAATGTTTCTCCCTTTCTTAAAATAGTGCTTGGATTCTTTTCAATATGAATAGCGTCTGGTAAGTTCTGTGTTTCAATACATACTGCATCTCTCGCATTATAAGGTTCTCCATTCTTACCAATACGTCCATCTAGATAGTTTGCTGTATAGATCTGTGCTCCTGGTAAAGTAGTGGATACTGTTAATCTTCTACCACTTTCTTCATCTTCTAATACAACCTGGTTCTTATCTGTAGTAAAGAAGAAATGATGGTCAAAACCATTACCAAGTTTTAATTGTGGATGATCTACTTCTACACGTTCACCAATCTTTGCAGGTATTCTAAAGTCAAATGGAGTACCTTCTACAGCTTCCTTTTCACCTGTAGCAAGACCATCTGCATCTACATGTTCATAATAATCAGCATCAATCTTTAAAGTATGATCATAAATATTATGTTTATGTCCTGATAAGTTGAAATATGAATGGTTAGTAATATTAATTAAAGTGTCCTTATCACTCGTAGCATGATAAGAAATAGTTAATGTAGTACCCTCTAAATGATAAGTAGCACTAAAATCCATATTACCTGGATAACCTTCTTCTCCATCCTTTGCATGATAAGTAAACTTAATAGTATAGTCATCTAAGATTTCATAATCAAAAATCTGATAACTAAATCCTTTAATACCACCATGTAAGCTATTAGGACCATTATTAATAGGTAAATGATATGTTTCACCATTTAATTCAAATGTTCCTTTTCCTATTCTATTCGCAACTCTACCTACTAATGCACCTAGATAAGCATCTAGAGTC
This sequence comes from Catenibacterium sp. RTP21428st1_D7_RTP21428_210409, assembly GCF_040227455.1. Classification (NCBI taxonomy): domain Bacteria; kingdom Bacillati; phylum Bacillota; class Erysipelotrichia; order Erysipelotrichales; family Coprobacillaceae; genus Catenibacterium; species Catenibacterium sp. RTP21428st1_D7_RTP21428_210409. Next base: position 3,640 of record NZ_JBEHVX010000123.1, read on the forward strand.
TGATATTGATTAAAGTCATCATAACCTAATACAACATCACCTTTTACTCCATTCTTATCTTCAATAATCATCTTAATAATAGTACAACCAAATGTTGAGACAACTACTTCCATCTCTTCATTCTTTAATGATAAATTTTCAATATTTCCAATTTTTTCTATTACTTCTATCACATTTATTCACCTCATCTTCGGAAACATAGATAATTCATACCTATTACTTAATATATTTTATCATGTTATGAATAATTATGTATACGCTTTCTAGAAAAAGTGAAGATTTAATAGACTTTTCTTTGAGTTGTAAAGAGCGTATGTCTTTTATACAGGAAAATGTGTCTTTTATGCACAAAATATAGACTATTTAATAATAATATATTATTTAAGTAGTAGAAGAGATTGGATAACCTAGCATTTAAGATGTAACATAATAGGAAAAAGTTTTAATAGAATCGAGGTGAATAAAATGATGCATTTCTTACTGGCTTTTTATAGCGCTTTATTGCTCAAGGTTCTACCATTATTAGTTGTATCGCTGTTACTTACATTCTTATTAGTTAAATCTAAAATGCCAAAGTTTTTCTACCTTCTCATAGTTGTAGAAGTAATCGCAATATCTGTACTGCACTATAGCACTGTTGTCACATCAATAAGCTTATATATGGAAGAGAGAGTCTGGATTATACTCTTTAATATGGCTATCCTTGTTGGTATATATTTAATGATTCCTATTCTTTCAATCATCCTCTATAGAGTATTAAGAAAAAGAGTATAAGTGGATCCCATATTAAGGACATTAAATAAAAAAGCACTTAATTAGAAATGAAAATATCCTCTAGGTAGTAACCAGGAGGATATTTTTACGTACTATGTTTTTAATGCACTTTTCCAATTCACTACTTGTCTCATATCTAGTTTGATATCGTCCCCCCTTGAAAGGGGGGGTGATACATTTTTTTTGAGTTTATCATAACCGTCATGGCAGGTGTTCTTACATATTATATTTGCAAATGGTTAGACGAATTTTTCAAACGATAACTAGCCTAGTGTTAACCCACTCTAAAAGTTAGAAAAGGTAAGGATTGGTGGATCCTTACCTTTTCGTTTGATGCAGTTTGTTTTTTGAATTCAGTTGAAGTTTAACACTTAACCACTTCATAGTCAAGTCGTCGTAGCATAAAAACGATATAAGTCATAGTAACATAAAAATGATATAAGTAATTATTTCACTTCATTTTCATATGCTTATAGTTTGATGTTCGACTTTTTCATAACCGTCATGGTGGGTGTTCTTACCTACTACATCTGCAAATGGTTAGACGAATTTTTCAAACGATAACTAGCCTAGTGTTAACTCACTCTAAAAGTTAGAAAAGGTAAGGATTAGCCGATCCTTACCTTTTCGTTTAATGCAGTTTGATTTCTGAATTCATATGAATTCTAACACTTAACCACTTCATAGTCAAGTCGTTACTGCATAGAAACCACAGGAGTCTGATTCCAATGTGATAATGTCTCAATGTATCCAAGTTGATAATGTCCCAATTGGGACATTATCAACTTGCCGT
>NZ_JBEHVX010000124.1:0-5090 GCF_040227455.1 Catenibacterium sp. RTP21428st1_D7_RTP21428_210409
GGCCTTAGCTCAGCTGGGAGAGCGCCTGCTTTGCACGCAGGAGGTCAGGAGTTCGATCCTCCTAGGCTCCACCATTTAGAACTTAACAGACACATATGTGTCTGTTTTTTTATTTCATTGCGTAAAAAAGAACCATAGTCCTATATAAAGGATTATGGTTCTTTACTTTTAGTAACCTGCACCAGTGTCTGTATTCTTCATGATTTTTACAAGACGGCTTGTACCAAGTCTGTCAGCACCAAGTTCAATGAACTTTTCAGCATCATCAAATGAGCTAATACCACCTGCTGCTTTTACTTTAACCCCTTCACCTACATGATCATGCATTAACTTTACATCATCAAATGTAGCGCCTGCAGTTGAGAACCCTGTTGATGTCTTAATGTATTCTGCCCCTGCATTTGTGACTAATTCACACATCTTGATCTTTTCTTCTTCTGTAAGAAGACATGTTTCAATAATAACCTTTAAGATTTTACCATCACACGCTTCATGAATCTGACGGATTTCATCTTCTACTTCTTCATATCTCTTATCTTTTAAGAATCCGATATTAATAACCATATCAATTTCAGATGCACCATTCTCAATAGCATCCTTTGTTTCAAATACTTTTACTGCAGTTGTACTGTATCCATTTGGGAATCCAATAACTGTACAGATAGGAAGTTTACCATCCACATATTCTGCCGCCTGTTTAACATAAGCAGCTGGAATACATGCAGATGCTGTACCATATTTGATTCCATCATCAAGGATCACCTTAATGTCTTCCCAAGTAGCTGTCTGAGCCAATAATGTGTGGTCTACTTTTTTTAAAATATCATTTGTGTTCATTTTATTTTTACCTCTCTTTATATATTCTATTATAACAGTTTATCTCAAATAAAGTAGTCAATTGTGTTTTCTGGTATCTTAATTCCAAAATTTTCTGTAATTGTTGCACCAATAATCGCAAATGTATCAGTTTCTTCTAGTTCCCCTGTTTTTTTTCTGAGATGTAGAATATGCAATAAATGGCACCTTTTCTCTTGTATGATCTGTTCCGGTATGTGTTGAATCATTACCATGATTTGCTGTGATAATGAATAAATAATCATCTCTTAACGTATCTAATAAGACACCTAATTTTCCATCAAACTTTTTTAATTTATTCGCATATTCAAGAACATCTCTTCTATAGCCCCATAGTGCATCAAAAACCACAAGATGAGTCTTTAATTTTTGTGGGGGCGCACTATGGCTCCCACTTTTTCAACTATTTTTATGTAATTAAAAACCTTTCGCTGTATCATTAATTTGCTCATATTAAATCAAAGCGAAAGGAGATCACAAATTGGATAATGATCTAAGAATTATTTTAGGGGATTATGAATCATTTGTACAGTCTCATACGATCGAAATTAATAAAAAAGAAGTGATTTATTATATCACGCTTAAGAAAACCTTTATCTCCTGTCCAGAATGCGGTAGCAGAATGAATATTAAGGACTATAGAAAATGTAAAGTCATACATAACATGATAAGAGGCAAGAATACTTCTCTAATACTTAAAAAGAGAAGATCTTATAAGAAAAAGAATAAATACAACATTTAAATAGGAGTAATATGAGTGTGCTAAAGGGCAGTCATTTCTGACTGCCCTTTACAAGTGGAAACCACCAATAATTTAAAGCGAGTTTTCTATTGACCTCCCTTAAAAATTAAAGGCTCCTTCTAATTAATTATTAAGCTTTCTTTCTTTTTAATAAGAAGATTCCTAATAGTGTGACAATGACAGATACAAACATTGGTAATACATTTGTAGTATCTCCTGTTTTTACTGTAGTGTCAGTCTTTGAATCACTCTTATCACTTGGCTTCTGATCATTTTTATCACTTGGTTTTGGATCAGTCTTATCAGTTGTATCTATAGTGATTTTCTTTTCTAACTTAGCCACTGCATCTTCAAGAGCTTTAGTCATAGCATCTACTTCTGACTGTTTAGTGATATCTAAATCATACTTCACATTATTTAATGCACTTTCTACTGCTGAGAAATCTACATATAATGTCTTATCTAATGACTTTGCCTTATTTACTGCTTCATTCAACTTAGTATAATCAGCATCTTTATATTCTAAACCAGCCATTGCATCTTCAAGAGTTTTAGTCATAGCATTTACTTCTGACTGTTTAGTGATATCTAAATCATACTTCACATTATCTAATGCGTCTTCTACTGCTGAGAAATCTACATATAATGTCTTATCTAATGACTTTGCCTTATTTACTGCTTCATTTAACTTAGTGTAATCAGCATCTTTATATTCTAAACCAGCCATAGCATCTTCAAGAGCTTTAGTCATAGCATTTACTTCTGACTATTTAGTGATATCTAAATCATACTTCACATTATCTAATGCATCTTCTACTTTTGAGAAGTCTTTATATAACGATTTATCTAATGCGTTTGCTTTATTCACTGCTTTAGTCAACTTTGTATAATCTGCAGATGCGACAATAGTCAACTTAACAGTCTTTCTTACTGATGGTTTAGATTTATGCATTGCAGAAATATGAAGGTTATACTCTCCTGCTGGAAGTTTTGCGATTTCTTTAGGATCATTAGTACGTACTAGACAATCTACTCTTGTACGTGCTTCATCATTACTTGTAGATTCATCTGTCAAATCTGGTGAAGTAGTAAACATATGTTCATTATCAATTGAATAATCAATAGTATAGTCATCTACATTTACTTTATCACTACCTGCTTTTAAAGTAACATTCTTTAATAAATCAGCTTCTGTCCCCTTCTTGATAATCATATCTTTTGCGTTTACAGATACTGTATTTTCATAATATTTCTTTGCAGAAGCTGCCTGCTTTTCATTCTGAGCATAGTATGCATATTCAACCTTAAACTGCTGTCCTGCTAAGTTCTTACCTGCATCTCCTGGCCAGTTTCCACCAGTCGCAAAGTTCAACTGAATATACTGTGGTCTATCTAATGCTTTAAGAGCTGCTGGATCATCACTATAATCTACAGATCTTACAATCTGATCATCTATATACCATTCCATCTTACCTGCAGACCAGTTAATACCATAGACATGATATACTTCACCATCAATCACTCTACCTGGTGTAGTGATTGCAGTTGTTTTGCCATTACCTGCATATTTACCATCATCATTACCATTACCACTACCATTATTATAGTGGAGTGTTTCATATACAACATTTGGATTACCAATAGATTCCATGATATCAATTTCACCACTCATTGGCCATCCATCACCCTGATCACCATTAATAGAACCATCTAATGTAAAGTCAGCACCTAAAGTCCAGAATGCAGGGAATGTAGCCTGTCCCTTTGGTAACTTAGCTAATACTTCAATTCTACCAAACAAGAATTCACGTTTCCCATGAGTTCTAACACTACCTGAGTTATAAATAACCTGTCTATTACCTCTAGGGTTCTTATACTGATCTTCTTTCTTACGATCAGTAACTTCTAATACTAGCTTACCATCATTGATATGTACGTTTGCGTTATCTTTTACATAGTGTTGCTGTTCAACACCACGAACACATCCTAATTCATAACCCCAGTTGTCTACATCTAATCCATTGGAGTCTGTATTCTTCTGATTACCGTTAAATTCATCAGCCCAAAGAACAGTATAGTTTTCATCTTCTACTTCCTGTACTTCACTCTTTCCTTCAACAAGTTCAACATTATCTACAATCATCTGAGACATGAATGTCGCATTATTTTGATTTCTATCTGCATTGTCAAGCCATTTTAAGAAGCAGACAGATACACTTGTATTATTTCTACTATTAAACTTTAATTCAACCTGCTGCCAAGTCCATTCCTGGTCCTTTGTACATTTTACAGTTTTTTCTACTGCAGGATTTAAGTTTTCAACGTTAGGTGTCTTAACTGCTAAGAATCCATATGCGCCTGCTTTCGCAATTAAAACATCTGCTTTAAGTGTATATTCAGTATTAGGCTTTAATGACACTTCCTGATAAACACTTGCATTACCACTCCAGCTGAGTAAGTATCCAGAATCATTGCCCTCATGCTTCTGTATTTTACCATCACCTGTTGTTTTCCAACGGTTTGAACGATTGACGAAGTCACCATCTTCAACAACACCTGGATCCATAATACCTTTTGAAGTGAATGGTGTAAAAATAACATTATCTACACAAACATCACCATTTACACCAATAAGTGCAACATTTAACTGAGTATAGTTTTCTGAATTAATATTAATGTTTACTGTCTGATATGTTCCTTTAAGAGATTCATCATAGCCTACTACACTTTCTTTAAATAATGTATTTGAATCATCATAAACCACAAATCTTACACTTTCACCTGCATGACCAATCTTTACTCTTGCCTGTGCAGCATAATTCTTATTACTACTAACAGTTATTTTCTGTGAAAGAGTACTGTCAGCCCCTTTTACTACTCCATAATACTGTGAATGAGTAAAACCTTTGTTTTCATTGCCATCTTTTTCATTAGTGATGACTGCATCATTCTTAATAGTCCATTTCTTTGAACCCTGTTCAAAATCTCCATTTGATAAAATATTAGAACTTCCTGAATTACCTTTATTTCTTTGTAGTTCCAACATTTCATACTCTGTTTTTACACCTGATGTATTAAGTGATGCAGCATGAATGTTTGATACATTCCCTGCCGTGTAACATAAACACATAGAAAGTGATAAAAACACTTTTGTGATTGTCTTGTTCACTTCTTTTTCCTCCGTTTTCAGTATTTTTTGTACTTCTTTTTGTATTACGTAATAATTATGATTGTAATACCAACAAATTGCGAGCGCTATCAAATTTTTAGAAATAAATGTCTTTATTACAGTTTGTTATTAAAATAACTACTATTGTGCGATATACAATTTTTTTATCATATACCTATATTATGTGAAAATAAGAGTTTCCTTTGTTTAGGGTGTAGGAAAATGCTATAATGGGTGAAATGTTAATAAGACAAACTATTAAATGTCAATAAATAGTTAAATTTTCTAGAATTTATTGATTTTATAGGCATTTGTCTTGGTTTA
>NZ_JBEHVX010000125.1:0-5076 GCF_040227455.1 Catenibacterium sp. RTP21428st1_D7_RTP21428_210409
AAAAGAGCATCACCTTACGGTGATGCTCATTTGGCAAGGACTGTCAACATTCTGTCCTTGACTTTTGAACCAGTTTAGTAAGATGTGAGATAGTCCATTGGAACATTGAGATGACCAAACTTGAGATAATACTTTCTAGCTTCCTCATACATGGACCACCAGCGATTGTCTTTTCTTCCAACTTCTGCCATAGGCAGTGTTTTCAACATCTCAATCTGCTCATGAGTAAGTTTTCCTTCTTGCATAGCTTTCTTTTGAGAAACAATCCACTTACCTAACCATACTCCTTGGATAACTTCCTTTTGAGAGATATTGATATTTCCATGTTCTTCATAATATTGTTTAACTAACTTAAAACGAGATTCCCAATTATCTGGATTCCAATTCATACCTATATCTGTAAGTCTTTTAATTCGATCATCACAAATCTTATTATTCTTATAAAGGTTTCTTTGTCTTTGAATCCATGTGCCTAAAGAAAAAAGATTATCTGTTTCATATTTAACAGGAACATTTAAATCTCCATATTTTTCATAATATTTCTTAGCTTCCAAAAATCCCTTTTCCCAGATACGATCAACTCTATCCATCCAATCCATACCTATAGAATTTAGTTTCTTAATTTGATCATTGGATAAAGAATTAGTTCTATGAAGTTGTTTTTGTCTACCAATCCAACTTCCTAAATGTGTACCATCTTTAGTTTTGTAATTTGATGGAACATCTAGATTTCTATGCTCTCTATAATATTGTTCAGCTAATTTAAAATTCTGTTCCCAAGAATTATCCATTGCATTCCAAATCATCCCAATATCTTCTAACTGCTTAACTCTATCATTTTGTAAGTATTTTTTATGTGCACCTGAGTTATACCAACTTCTCACTGAACTAATCCATCTTCCTAAAGATACTCCATCAGCATTCACGTATCGCGAAGGTACTTCTAAATTTCTGTGTTCTTTATAATACTGTTTAGCTGCATGATAGTGCTTAGACCAATTAAGATCGTTGTAATCTTCCCAAATCATATGAATACTATCTAATTTGTTGATTTGATTTTCAGTTAGTTTACCATTAATCGTACCTTTGCGAATAGCTTTCTGATTAGCTATCCAACTACCTAATGCATAACCTTCTTCGGTAATGTATTTAGCTGGTATTTCTAAGTTTCCATTATCGTTGAAATATTTTTGAGCACATTCATAATACATGTCCCAGGTTGCAGTTAATGTATCATTGAGTTTCCCAAATAATTCTTTACAATTTCTTACTTCATCTATAACTTTGAACTTCTCATTGATGACCTGTTCATTTTCTCCTAGAGAACGATAGTAAGAAATTGCTACTTCCATTTCTTCTTTGATTGAATCAATACTATAAAGATTTTCAATGTTCAAAACGATATCGAATATGACTGCATTTGTTTTCTTACTTGCCGATAATGCTCTACCAATCTGCTGTTTATAGACTATTGGTGAGACTGTTGGTCTTAATAGAATAACTCCACTTATATCATCGACATGGATTCCTTCATTTAATGCATCAATACAATAAAGGAGTCTTAAGTGATTGTTATCATTATCTTCTTTGAAGTCCTTAAATGCTTTGTCTGCTCCTGGATCACTTGAATATACAGAATACATGAGTGGTTCTTTATCTACTTTAGAGAACCACTCAGTATGTTTCATCATCTGATCCATATGTTCCTTATTGGAACAGAATACTATGTATTTGCCATGTGGATTAGTCATGTGTTTTTTAAATATTTCATCTAATCCATCGGCATTTTCTAACGCTCTTTTTAATTCATCTAAGTATTTTTCTGCCTGATCTTTAACGACTTTACTTTTAGTCTTCTTAACTCTTATTTCGTATTTTTCTAATGTGTTCTGATAGTAATACATTGATAATACGTATTTAGGCGGGTTCAATATTCCACGTACTATTGCTTCACCTAAACTCATTTGAGAGGCTATGTTGCCATCAAATAATTCCTGTGCCATATCTCTTTGGTTATCTAGATAACGAATATTGGTTGCAGATAAGCCTAAGACAGGAATATCTGAATAAGTAAATAAGAGTTGTTCTACTCCCTTTTGCCAGAATGTAGCTCCTGCTCTGTGATATTCATCTAGGATAATATAATCAGGATGTATTGCTTGTATCTCTTCCTTGCTCATACCCATGAGTTTGGCATAAGTAAAGAAGACAATATTATTAGGTTTGTAACCATTAGTTGCTTGATGCAAATTTTCCAACTGAGTAGAAAAGATATATTCTGAAGGAGATAACCAACAGATAGTCTTGTCAGGATGATCTTCACATAGTTTAAATGCGATAAATGATTTACCTGTTCCTGTTGGATGAACAATGGCTGCTTTTTTAGTATCTTTAAGCATATTAACTGCTAAGTCATATGCTTTTTGGTTATGAGAATACAGCTTAATCATTGTCTAATCCCCCTTCTTTTTTCTTATGTGGCACTGGTGAATATAAACAAATCCTGAAAATTAGTATTTGGTTCAAAAGGTATACTTTTAGTAACAAAAGAACTTTAAAATAAATGCAGATAATGTTATAATTTTCCGCGAATATAAATAAATATCTTATTGTTTCTGTTTATTAAAAAAATGGCACGAAAGGTATACTTTTCGAGTAACTAAATAGACTTGGGGTTTACTCAAGCTTTGAAAAAGTCAGGGGTATAAACTCCTGGCTTTGCTTTTGGGCTGTAAACTTTTTAGGGGCAGTTTTCTGCTGTCTATTTTGTTTATTTCATAAATCATTTATCATGTTCTTTATGTCAAATCAATCTATAGAAAAAAAGGATAAGCAAGCAACGAAAGTTTGGCAACCGAAATACTTATCCATTCCAAAAAGAAAACTATGATAAGAACAAATTGATTATTATGGCGAAGCTGACCAATAATTCCGATTTAGCCTGATCATTAATTCCGAAAGACTTGACCAATCATTCCGATTAGGTTGATCAATTATATTATACATACTCCTTTTCTAGTAAAATTAAGGTGTAGATAAGCATCGAATCTGCACAATATTTTACAGGAAAGGTGTTTTTATATCCATAGACATGAGACTCTCATTATGGTTGGTGCTACAGGAAGTGGTAAATCATATATTGCATGTGCACTAGGTGTAGAGGTATGTAATGCAACCCTGAAGATAATGTATGTAAGACTTCCTAATTTATTAGCTGAATTAGATCTTACAAAGGTTCAGGAAAACTACAGACAGAGAATAAATCAATACATAAAGTGTGATCTTTTAATACTGGACGAGTGGCTGTTGATAGGAACTAATAATGCCGAACAGCAGGATATTCTTGAAATACTGGAAAAGAGATATCGTATCCATTCAAAACAGTATTCTTCTCTCAGTTCGGTGTTACAGGATGGCGCAGTAAGCTTGGGGGAGATGCTTTAGCTGATACAATAATGGATAGAATAATATCAAAATCACAAACAATAAAAATCTTTGGTGATAAGTCAATGAGAAGCAGATAAACAAAAAACAATCCTGACTGTACTTTATTTACAGTCAGGTTTTAGGTGGTCAGGTTCATCGGAACGGTTGGTCAACCCCATCGGAATTTTATGAAAATGGCTAGTTGGTCAAGAGCATCGGAACACTTGGTCAACTCAATCGGAATGAGTGATCAACTAAAGTGGAATAATCACAAATCCTTCAATCAATCTAAAATAAAGTATATTACTGAAAATCAATATGAAAAAGATTATTCAAATCCTTAAATTGCAATGACTTCTCTTTGCCTAAAGGTTATTCCAGAGGTCTTAGTACGCACACATCTTATAGCTGCCACCTGCAGATTATGGATATGCAAGTTATATTTTATTTAGATTTTTTATAGCAACTCTTTGCTATAAAACCTTATAGGATGTTTTGGGTCTTATCCTGACATATTTATATAAATTCACAAAAAGCCACTACTTCTTAACTTCTACTCTATTTTTAAGTACATTATCAATTCGCCAAGCCATATACCCTCCAATTAAACATAATATGAAAGTAAGCATATTTGCAATGTTACTATTAATGCTTCTCATTAAATATCCTTTCCATCGCAATAAATGTCCTTCAATCAAATATATGTATAAAGAAATGAAGCCTAATTTTTGTATTATAGTACACTTTCCAATTTTTAATTTTGTAACCAATATCATCGTGAGTACTGCAGCTGAAAAGGAGAACAAAACTAAATCTACTTTATAGTGTACTTGCCCATATCTTACTACAAAATACGTGAGAGATATAAGTACTGTTAAATATAAAGTAACTCGATTAAATTCTTTTTTATGTGCCATTACAATTCCAACGAAAAAATCTATTGTATAAATCCAAACCTGTACCGATGATGACCATATCATGACCTGCCCAGTCTTGTCCAAAATAGCTAAGAAAAAATTAAGAATCAGAAACAATAATGGAAGTAGATATTTTATTGTCAATTTCTGTTTATTCTCTAACAATTTTTTCCACAAATAAAACTCTGCATATAAAAGGAAACAGTAAGAAATATACCACATTGATGGATCTATATTGTATCCAAAATCAAGTCCAATCATTGAAATTACTACATTTGCAATATTAACATTCTTATTAATAATTATTTCAATAACTAATGCCAGTAAAATAATTACTTCATAGGGAATAAAAACTCTAGTAAAGCGTTTTTTCCAATAATCCTTCAACCCATTCCATTGATAAGAAGTTTCTAATCCATATCCTGAAAGTATCAAAAAAATATGAACTCCCCATGCACCACTTGAATCTAAATAGTTTAAATGACCTAGTAACACAAATATGATTGCAATTGCCTTCAATGCTAGTGTATCTTCTTTTTTCATATTCTCCTCTTTTCTACTTTAGTAATTTTTTTATAATTAATTTTTAAGTTGAGAATCACATCTTGATTATATTTCCGAAAAATCATTATGTTCTATGTATCAATTGATTATAATTTTCTATAAATTTTATATCTAATTTTCGATTATCCGCATAAACACTATACTTTCAAGTATTTTGAAGTATAGAAAA
>NZ_JBEHVX010000126.1:0-5064 GCF_040227455.1 Catenibacterium sp. RTP21428st1_D7_RTP21428_210409
TCAGCTTCATGAACGCCGTTTAATCGGTGCTTATGAAATTTAATTTTCACTGACCTGTGGTTTGTGGGTATTCAAAACTTCCTGCAATATCTTCCTCTTCAGAAGATAATTGTAGATCACACACTTTTCTAGAATACAACTTTACCATTCGCAGAAAGTAATTAATCCAAATTTCAGGATGTGGTGGATTCTCTCTTCCAGAATAATACAATGCAGGTAACCCCATTTGAATAGAGTCATAATATTCATCTACATCATATGCAAAATACTCTTCTAATGAACCAACCCCATTAAATCCATATCCATTTAAATCCATAATATATCCAGATAATAATCTTGCAGTTCTTCCATTACCATCCTCAAATGGATGAATAGTTACCAATTGATAATGTACAACTGCTGCAACAATCAATGGATGATCATCAGTAGTATTGACATACTCTATCAACTCATCCAGTAATCCTGGAACATCGCTATATTCTGGTGGAATATAATCCGGATTTCCTGTCTTAGAATCATATACTGCAAATAATACTCCTGGTGGCATAGGTCCTCTAAGGCCTATTTTTTCTTTAGGAGCACCTTTCTCAACTAATTTCTGAACATCTAAAATGAGTTTTTTAGATAACTTTTCTTTATTGTTCAACTTCTCTTCTAGATAATTCAATGCAAGAAAATAATTTCTTACTTCCTGGTCTGGCTTCAAATAATGTTTTCTTTCATCACTTTCAATGACTTCTTCTGCCTGTTTTTCAGACAAAGGATTTCCTTCAATCTTGTTTGAAGCATAAGAGCTTTTTATCTTTGAATTTTTACGAAGTTTATTCAAAACGTTCTGTGATAATTCTACTAACGATATCTTATATCTGTTCAGTTCTATTTCTATAATTGAATTTAAAATATCATTAGTTATTGTCACCTTAATCATAAGAAAAAGCCCTCCTTCTTTCTATAATTATACCTGTATAGAGAACTTTTTCACTATTCTTTCACTATTTATTCATTATCACACTTTTCTATATCCTCAATATCAGGAATAGTACCTAGTTTAAGTGAATCACTATAATACTCTCCATTACAACATTGAACACTTCCGTTAAAACCTTTATCAGATAAAAGTTTCATTAACCTTTGTACCTGTTTTGCATCATCATCACTCATAGAACCATCAAAATACAACATTAATTCAATCTTTTTATCCTTATCACTTGTGAACTTATGATAATCTTTGATAAATCCTCTACGCTTATTACATTTTACACTCTGTACATCATATTTAATTGTATCAAGAATCTTGTGAGTCATATAATAATCCACATTTCCCATTCTAAACACAAATCCCTAGAAACATATGTTTCTAGGGATGTTTTTAATTATTCATCAAATAATGCATGACCGAGTCTTACCATTGTACTACCTTCTGCAACCGCAATAGGGAAGTCATGTGTCATACCCATTGATAGTTCAGTCAATTGATAGTTAGGATAAGATTCCTGTAGTTTAGTTAATAGGTCTTTAGTTGCTTTAAAGTATTGTCTTGTTTCTTCTACTTCAATATTAGGAGCCATCATCATTAATCCTCTAGGATTTAAATGTGGTTTATCTTTTAAGTAGTCCATCACTTCATTCATTTCTTCTTCATTAAAGCCATGTTTAGATTCTTCTTTCGCAATATTAACCTGTAATAAGATATCCATAACTAAATCATGTTTAGCTGCCTGTTTCTCTATTTCATCAATTAATCTATAGTTTGCGACAGAATGAATCATCTGTACCTTATCAATAATATACTTTACTTTATTGGTTTGTAGTGTGCCAATAAAATGCCATACACCTTTTCCATGGTAGTCTTCATACTTCTTTAAGAAGTCCTGTACTTTATTTTCACCATAGATCATAACACCACATTCTTCTAGCTTTTCTACTTCTTTTTCATCAATATATTTAGTTGCTGCAACAAGCTTCGCTGGTTTAACAGCTTCTAATAATCTTTTGGTTTCTGTTTCATTTACTCTCATCATTTATAACCACCTCGAAAATATTATAATTCATTTAAGGTAAAAGAAAAAGGCTGATTATCAGCCTGATTAAGGATTTGTGACAAAGAATAGCCCTGCTCATAAAGGAGTATGAATTCTTTTTTACAACAGTCAAATTGTTTAAAGAGACTTTCTTTCTCACGTTTATTTTCATATACCTTCCAATAGCCACAACATTGACACTTCTTATGATGTACAAACCCCCATACATCAGCAAGTGGATAACCCAAAAATAACCCTATTTCGTGTGGATATTGACTCATCTCAAGACGTTTCTCTAGATGAGATAGAATATCATGATCAGGATATTCATATTGTCTCAGAAAGGATTGAATGTCTTTGTTAGTCATTAAGTATTTGAGTGAGGATGGCAGATATACATATACTGTATAACGACCATGAGAGAAAAAGAGATTTATTCGTAATCCTTGAAGGTTAAGAATCTGATCATAATATTCTACAAGTTCATGAACATCTGAATATCTATTATCAAGATGAAACATACTACCTAACTTACGCTTGATCAAGGTAGGTGTGCAATGCGTAAGAAGAAGATGTTCAAATTGATGATATCCTAAGGTCATATTAAAGTAACTCTTTGATGGCTTCTACATCTTCATCAGTACCATCATTTTCTACTTTATAAAGACATGGAACATGATAATCTTCACTGATCTTATCACCAGCTAAACAATATGCTTCACCATATCCTGTATCACCAGATGCAATAACACCTTTAATAGATGGATTGTTTTCTAAGAAGTCTGATACTTCATAAGGAACATCTCCAAAGCCATCTGTATAAGTAAATAAGATATAGTCTTCAGAAACCTTTTCTGTACCATCTTCAATATGTAATGCGTCTGTAATACCTAGTTTTCCAATTAATGCTTCTACATTTCCAGTTCTTGATACATAGACTACTTTCATTGTTGACCTCCTAGTTAGCTCTTACTAACTATCTATAGGTTAGCATACACTAACCCTGTAGTCAAGTGTTTTATAAATTAAAAGACTGTTGAATATTCAACAGCCTCATATTTGTATCAACAAACAAAGTATATCAATAACAGTGATTGGTCTTTTCCTGTGTATTAATTCTTTTTCTTATACAAAAGATACATAGTTATTACAACTATAGCACAGGCAGTAGATACAGTAAATAGTCCATAATAATAATCAGAATGCTGGTAAAAATTATTAATATATTGAAATAGCCACAAATTTATTGCAGATAGTATCATACAACCATAAGTTGTTAAAATAAACAAAAATACTATCTTTAATAATTTCTTTAATGTATTCATTTTATTATGTCCTCGCAATTCATTATAACCATCTTAGGATTATGAACAAGTTACTATGCCACCGTGATTTCCAGGATACCCTGTATAAGATGCTTTGGGTGTGAGTGTTATTCCTGCAGAAACCGAACCCTTTGATATACTAATTCCAAATGTTGTTGTACTCATAAATGTTTTATGACTATACAAATAACGCACATTGAAATATTTTACCTTTCCACTTACTACTCCTGTTGTAGAAAAAGAGCCATCATATAAATATGCATAGTATTGATCACCTTTTACTTTTAATGGGAATGACCATCCATATGAACCAGTAACACCTTGATCACCTTTATTAGTCGCTGACTTCGTCCATGTTTTTACACTTGTTGGAGATTTAAATTCTTTATATTTCAATGAAGAAGTAACTGATGATACTTTCTTAAAATTATGATTATTGTCCGCTTCATATGCCATCGCAAAAGCATCATTTCCATACTCTTCAGGTGTTCCACTCCAGCTAAAACTTACTGTAGCCTTAACGGTAGACAATCCAGTTTTAGAATTATAACTTAATGTATTTTTCTTAACACTGAACTTAATTTTTGAAGATGCTTTTACAGACATTTCCTCTGTTCCATCATAATTCTTTATCGCATCAATTTGCGAATCTGTATAATTGTATCTTTTCAATTCCTCTATAGATTTACCTTTTAATTCATAAATGTGATTTTTAAAACGATCAATATCTTTTTCTGCCTTATTTAACTTCACTGCATTACTATCAGTTTCAGACAGCATATATTTAGATTTAGTTATATTGTATTCATTTTTCAAAAGAAGATATTGATTAATAACTGCATCATTCGAAGCAGAAACTTCAGTTTTAGATAACGTTACTGCACAAGCAGTTATTAAAAAAGATAATGCAATTAATTTGTACTTTTTTTTCATGTTTTCAACCTCCGTTTAGTTATAGTACAGATGTAAACGTTTACTACACTTAAATACTAGCATGTCACTTGTATCTTTGTCAACAACTATATAGTTTTTCTATATATTGCACAACAAATATATTAATGTTACTATTTTCTATGGAGGAAACACTATGCCAAAAAAGAATAATAACTTCTTTAAGTTAGAAATGTTATTTCTTAAGATTCTTTCAATAAGAGATTGTTATGGGTATGAGATCACTCATTCCATTAAAGAACTTACAAATGGTAAGATAGATATCAAAGAAGGAAGTATGTATCCTGTTCTTTATAAGTTTGAAGATCTAGGCTATATATCAAGTGAGAAAAAGCTTGTTGGAAAGAGAATGACAAGAATATATTATCATTTGGAGCCATCTGGAAAAGAGTACCTAGAGGGCATATACAAAGAATACAAAGAGATGACAAGTATTATTGATACATTTATGGAGGAAGAGCATGACTTATAATAAAAACGTTAAAAAGTATATTAAACAATGTAAGTATCTATTTGCTTCTTATGGTAAATCTGAAAAAGAATATATAAGAAAGCTCATAGATAATATTGATGATGGTTCTCATGATATGACATATGATGAAATCGTAGAAAGACTTGGTACACCCAAGGAAGTGATTATTAGTTACTATGAGCAAGAGGATATGGATCGTCTGATTGAAAAAGCAAAGGTATGATGCGCCCCTGTCAAGTAGACAGGTGAAATAATTAAAAACATGTACCCATGCCAGCCACGTAGTGGCTGGCAT
>NZ_JBEHVX010000127.1:0-4883 GCF_040227455.1 Catenibacterium sp. RTP21428st1_D7_RTP21428_210409
GTCTCTTACATAGAAAATGAGAAGAAAATCATAGGATATAAAAGGGGAACTGCTTATCCTTTAAATATAAATAGTATTTATTATTTTGAGAATGTTGATTAGAATGCTTTTTGAATACCCATAATCAACAGGTGACGATTTAAGAGATGAATCCGAAGCAAAAACACTCAGGATATAGACTATCTGTCTATGACTGATAGGAAATGATCTCTGTAGGTATTCCTTGATTTTATCCATGACAGTCTTTCTTATCTTTCTATGGTTAAATGTATACTCCTGTTCATTCAGGAATAACGGCATCTCTCTTTTGGTTATTCCATGATATATCCCAGCGATATTATTCTTAATATTACCGATTATTATGTTTAACCGGAGTAGTCTATGATTCTTTTATTTATAGCTAATCTTCTCATTCTTTACCTGTATTTCTTCATTTGGTGTATTAAAGCCTTTCTCACCATCAGTATTAAGTAATGTATCATGTGAGAATACACAGCACTTTTCGATGTTTTTCTTAAGTGACAGACCAGTATAATCATTGATGAGTCTTAACTTAATAAACCGGGGGATAGTTATTCTCTTTATATGTAGATAGAATACCCAAAACAGGTTGCTGCTCACTTGCACGACCTGCATCCCAGAACATATGAAGTCTTGGTCTTTCCTACAAGTTTGACTAGGTAATACTTATGGCATCCGCAACGATCACATGAGAACCCATTAGGCCATTTCATGGATTTGAAGAATTCAATACAGTTATTGATTTTATTAGAATAGTTCTGAGTGAACTCATATAGAGAAGCTTTCCTTAGCTTTAATACTTTGTTTGACATGTGATTATGCTTCCATCTGACTTCTAATCTAATTCTAGAACAGATGGAAAATCTATGTGTCTGGTTCAGCTTCATGAACGCCGTTTAAGCGGTGCTTATGATATTTATTTTTCACTAACCTGTGGTTTGTGGGTATTCAAAAAACATTTTTCTATTTGATTTTATGTTTTGATAGATAGTTATAATTACTTTAAGATTGTAGAACTTTTAACTAGCACTTGTGCATTATTCATATAAATAAAGAGTTGTAAGAAAAGATATTATTACATTGTAATCAGATATATAAAAAAGTATTATAATATATTGATAATCTAGTAGTTTAGGCCTACTATAAAGATATAGAACAAAGTAGCCAAGCTACAGGAGGAATGGTTATGTTGAACAAAAAGTTTTTATTCACTACACTGGCAGCTGTGAGCATGGCATCTTCAATGATGTTAGCTACGCCAGTAATGGCAGCGACGAATGATGCAGGCGACAAGGACGCACAAAATGGAATTGTAAAAACAACTTACGAGGACAAAAATGGCACATGGACTGAAGGTATGATTGGTGGTAATTCAGAAGGAGTTGAAACTTGTTGGTTGGCAAGTGGACCAAAGCGCCAATATCCAAGTGAAGGTGGAACATGGGAATATGGTTTCTGGAATGCTAAAGTTCGTTCTTACTACACAGTTAAAAGATGTTATGGTTCAACAGTTAAGTTGGATAGTAAGATATCACGTTCAGTAAATACTGCATCAGGTAAGAAATCTATCGCTGAATTATGGGCTATTCAATCTAATTCTAAAGACCGCTATTTCTATCGTGTTTGTAGGTAAGCATCACATTTATTGTTTGATAGCTAAAAGACAAATTAGATTTTCGGTTTCGATGCTTGTCATCGAAGCCTATTTTATTTAATAAATAGGATTATGGAGTTGATATTTTTATGAATAAACATGGCATTAGATTGATTAGTTTTATTTTAGCTTTATTTTCATTCATTATGATCTTTCAGAATTTAATGAATGACCAACAGCAATTACCTTTAGGTACAACAGAACAACTTGTTTTAAATATTGCTGAAACTGGTACTACGAAAGAACAACTTATTTCAGAGTTAGATAATATCACGAATAAGCACAATGCTACTCTAGTAAAAGTTGTTACTCCTAGTGATGAATATAAAAATAAGAAAGACATCATTTACTTTGGAAATGAGAAACCAAAAAGTTCCGATATTATTATTGATAATAATAAAATTAAATGGTTAGATTCAAGTTTAGAGGGAAGGTTAATTTCATCTAAAGATATTGGTAATAGACCTTTATATGGAAATTATGCAGTAAAGGGAAATCAAAATTTTAAACAAGATATAGAAAACTGGGCTAATGATAACGGAATTACTATTCAATGGTTGAGAAAAGTACCGTTTATAAAAAGTTTGTACTACAATTTAGTTCATAATGGTGTTGGAAATGTTATTTTAACAGCGTTATTATTATTCATTTCAGTATTATTGACATGGTTTATTTCACACTCAAAAGGAAGAAGTATAAGATTATTGGGTGGAGTAGACATTAAAAAAATTCATATTGAAGATACATTAACACTATCAAAAATGTTTATATCCAGTTATTTAATTTCACTCATAGCATTTTGGTTATATATTGGAATTACTAATGATTTTAAACAAATTACATTGTTGTTATCTAAGGATATTATAACACTATTGGTATTGGTTGTTATTTCAGCATTGATTAGTTTCGGTATTTCAATGATTGTCAAACCAAAAACAGAACATCTTGCGAAAAGAGAAATTCCTTTCAAAAAATTCAGAATGCTCAGTATTGGCGCTAGAATTATGTCTGATTATTCGCTCGTAATTGCACCAGTAGTCGCAGACCTATGCACCACCCCTGTCGCATTAAGTGCACCACCTAACTCTTACCAGAATAATAGCCAATCATGATAGTCATGATTGGCTAAATAATTCCCTTATTTTATTCTAAAATTATCAGTACCCATATCTATATCGATTCTATTATGTACTATTCTATCAAGCAGAGCTTCTGTCAATGTTGACTTATGCAGCTTATCATACCAGTCTTCAGTTGGATACTGACTACAGAAGATAGTTGAACACGTATCATGTCTTACTTCCATTAATTCTGAAATGAACTGCTTATCCTGATCACTCATTTCATACATCAACCATTCATCCAGTATCAAAAGTTCATACTTGGCATACTTCTGCACTGCCTGGGATAGGCTCTTTCCAGAGTTTCTCATGTTATCATATAGTTCAAGTAATCTAGGAAGTCTAATATAGAATGCCTTATGTCTTTGTTTAATAGCCTCATTAGCTATGGCACAGGCAAGCCATGTTTTACCTGTACCACAGGGACCATGTATAACCAGATTTGTATTCAGATTCATAAAGCTGCATGTAGCTAAAGAAGAAACAAGATCTTTAGTTATGAGACGATTATCAGTGTAATGAACATCCCTTAGATCCGCTTCTAAATAGCGAAGCTTAGCTCTTTTCTTCAGTTTCTTTACTGCTTCGTTATATCTACACTGATATACCATATCTATAATCATCTTAATTTTCTCATCAAATGATAAAGTGATATAAGTAGTATTAGATTCAACTGTATTTACTGCATCAATGACATCAATAATGCCCATCTCAGATGCCTTTCTTATAGTTTCATTGTCAATCATTTTGATCTGCCTCCATAGAATTCAGGCCCTCTTAAATGGCCTGTTGCTTTCTCTTCCTTTTTCATATTTTCCTGTAAATTCTGTCTATCTTGATTGTTGGCTAGAATGGCATTAAGATGTCTATATCTAGGTGATGGATATTTACTCAAAGCTATCTGGCAGGATATTTCGAGTCTTTCTTTTGAATATTTATCACTTAGATGCAGTACACTTAATGCAGGATTATATCCCTGTTCTTTAACTACGCTAGTTAGAAATATATTATCTATTACCTTTCTAGTGTAAGGGCCAATTTTACTGGCCCATTTTTTTTATACGCTCATCATCCCATTCTGTTACTTTGACAGACTCTGGCATATCATGATCATATGTTGAATATCTGTTTTTAACGTAATCTGGAAACACCTTATGTACATTAATGCGCTTATTTTGATAATAGGTAGTCAATGTGGTCTCAGTTACCTTAATATCTACCATCTTGCCTACATATTCATATGGAACTGAATACCAGTTCTTTTTATAAGCGATATGACAGTTAAGCTGTACCTTTCTTGAATAAAACCAGTGACATACCTCAAAAGGAAATTCAGGGAGTGGTCTTAGTGTTTTCTTCTCTACCTCTTCGAATACTTCCTTTCTGCTTCCATCTCTCTTCTGGAATGGTGTGGAGTTGAACACCTCAAGTCTTTCTCTAACTGCCTTATACAGTTCTTCAAATGAATTAAACTCTCTGTTTCTTAATGAAGCGATTATGACAGTAGCTATCTTTCCTACAGTGCCTTCTACACTTGCCTTCTGCTTCGGCTTTCTGACCTGTGCAGGCATGATGGCAGTCATATAATGATTTCCAAAATCACTGTAAGTATCAGTAAGGATGATTTCTCCGTTTTTAGGATGCATCACAACACCTGTCTTAAGGTTATCGCAGACTACTCTTACTGTAGATCCACCAAAGTACTCAAACATGTGACGATTACAATTGATCCATGTATTCATCTTCATATCCTTTGTAGCTTCTACATATGAATACTGAGAGAATGGGAGTGTAGCTACAAATAGATATACCTTAACCACTTCACCTGTAGAAGGAACAGTATAATGCATTGTAGGCCCACTCCAGTCTACTTCAGTACGAATACCTGGCTTATGCTGGATATGGTTGGTATAGTTGTGGTTCTGAACATGTTCTGTGTATCCTCTGCAGAACTTTGAATAGCTTACTGGATACTTCCCATCATTTATCTTGATGCAGTATTCATTCCATAACAGCTTCAGAGTGACTCCAGGTTTAGATAATTCATTATGAATATATTCATAATCTGTTATGAAATGACGATTGTC
>NZ_JBEHVX010000128.1:0-4819 GCF_040227455.1 Catenibacterium sp. RTP21428st1_D7_RTP21428_210409
TTTGGAATAAAGGACGATTAAATCACATTTTCGATTTAATCGTCCTTTTTAGGTACACTATATAATTTGGCGCTTACTGTTAACATACTGTTCTCCTTATCTTTTGACATTATAACATAGTTCACTTCACTAAAAAAAAGAACAACTCTTTTCAGAGCTGTTCTCTTAATTCAAAACGTTCAATTATATTAATATTCTTTTCTTCTTAATAATGTATATCCAACAATACTTAATAAAGTAATTACTGCAAACATTCCTACTAAGCTTTCATCACCTGTGTTTACACTTACAGTTGTATCATCATTATTTATTGTTTTTAAGTTTGCCATTGCTTTTTCTAATTCAGCTTTTGCATTATCCACTTCAATTTGTGTTGCATTTTCATCATTATATACATCAGTTGCTGCTTTTAAGGCATCATTAAATAGAGTCCATGTAGCTTCTGTGTATTTTGTAGCTTCTAAACCACTTGCTTTATCGATGAGTGCTTTTAGAGCAGTTTTATCAACTTTGATTAGAATTAATTTTTCAATAGCTAACTGTAAATTTGAATATGCTGTATCAATTTCTTTTTGACTACTATCATCAGTATTTAATACTTCTTTTGCCCTATCTAGTGCTAATAAATATTCTTTATAGCTATTTGATGTATAATCTTTTTCATTGTATGTTTTAGCCACCAAATCAGCTAATGCTTTATTTGAACGAGTTATTACTTTTACAGTTGTTGTAACACCATTTGCAATTGTTCCTGTTACGCTATAAGTACCTGGTACATTAACATCAATTGTATCTAAATTCCATTTAATTTCAGCCATTTCTTTTTTATTTAAATTATCATCCCCAGCAACAGTTACCATTGTTGGTAAAAGTGCTTTGATATCTTCTAAATTAGCATTAATAGCTGGGTGTAAATCTGGTATTTTAGATGTTATTTGAGTTATTGGTGTACCTGTTGTAATATAGAAATTTTGATATTTAGCATTTGTATTATATATTCCTAAGCCTACATAACCTTCATTATATTGACGATCAGATTCACTAATTACATGATTTATATATTCTACACCATTTACTAAGGCAACAATTTTATTACCGTCGACATTAATTTCTATATGGTATTTGTTATCAGGTGCTATTGCTAGGTTATTTGTACTTGCAAATGTATAATCATCTTTAAAATCAAACAAACGTACAGTGTTTCCATTTAATTGTAATGAATAACATCCATCCCATACATTTTTTGTTTTTGATTGGAAAATAAAGTTTAATACACCTGTTTGATATGTAGCATCTATTTCATATTTAAATTTATTTGTACTAATTTTATTCGCAAACATGAAGCCGTTGTCATTACAAGATGCAACATATGTTTCATCATCAACATGCCAGTTGCCAGCTACAGCTTTAAAATCACTTAAATTTGTTTTAAAATTATTTTTATAAATATGAACTAAACACTTTTTTGTAATGTTTGGATTTTGTTTTGCTGCAACAGTGATTGTTGCGTCACCAGCTTTCAATGCTTTTAATACAGCTTTGCTACCATCTTGTTCTAAGGAAATAACATCCTTATTATCAACTGTATAAACTAAATCTTGAGATGATTCAGCTGGTGAAACCCAACTATTTAATGTAAATTCATCTCCTACATAGCCATCGATATTAGTTTTATTAATTCCTACAGATAGTGGTTTAGTTGATGTTAATTTATCTGTCCAAATTGTTTTCATTGGATATATCGTAATATTTCCAGTAGCATTACCATCAATACTATAAACACTTAAACCTTTACTTACTGAACTTGCAAAAATTTGCATTGCTCCTGCAACTGTATAATCCTTTGTAAATACTTCTACAGAACTGCGATCAACATAAATATGTAAATCAATTGAACCATCATCATTCAATTTAACATTTTGACTACATACATTAAGTCGTTCACCTTCAACAACAATAACTCCTGATTTTAAACGATCAATAGTTAACTGTTTATTTTTTAGATTATATTTAACAACTGTTTCTTGATCATAACCTGTTCTAACTTTAAAACCTACTTCACTACATTTACTATCTGGTTTTAAATTTGCAACAATTTCATAACTATCACCACTAAAATTCTTTAATGGATTATTTTTTTCATTAATAGTAACGTTATTTAATTCAACTTTATTTGCTTTATCTCTTAATGTTTTATATTCATTAATTGGGGTTTGAGTTAAATAATATTTTCCAGAACTATTCTTCTTGATTCCTAATCTTAACTGTAAATTATATGTTCCGTTAAAAATAGTATTACCATTAGCCTTAGGAATTGCATTATTAAAACCACTATCCCAAGTATTCATCCAATTTATCGCAATAATATTTTGAGCTTTAAAATTATTTGCAGTTCCAAAATCCCCTCTATAATATGTCATTGCTGCGTATGAATCAGGACCAAAGTTCATAATTCCATCATTATCTTCATTTCCCATTCCACCAGCATTAGTACTTGCATATTGTTCATCAGGAACAAAAGACCATTGACCATTAACTTGTTTAAAATCACCTATTTTATATTTTCTTCCACCACGGTCTAAAACCCATTTAACTTCGCCAGTTTCTTGATTATTTTCATCTTTAACTACTAATGGATATAAATCCGGACATTCAGTATGTAAATCTCCATAAACTGATTCAACTTGCCAATTAACTAAATCATCTGATGAATATATTCTTAATGGTCCTCCAGCAATCACCATAAACCATTTATTTTCATATCTAAATACTTTTGGATCTCTACATGCAGTATTTTTTAAAGAATCGTCTGTCCAATTAATTAAGACTTTTCCTTCATCATATTTATGGAAAGTTTCGCCATCTTTACTATATGCTGCAGTAATTTTTTGAACATCACTACCATTACCACCATTAGAAGTAATAAAGAATACAAGTCCTTCTTCACCTTCATTAAATATTGCTGGTGCTGTTTTATGATTAGCAATTACTGCACACCCTGAATACATTGTTCCATATTCATCTGGATAAAATTGAATTGGCTGTTCTTTCCAATGAATCAAATCTGTACTTGTCGCATGAGACCAATGCATTGGTCCCCAATTTGGTGAATCATAGTATTGGTAAAATAAATGATATTTTCCTTTATAATATACTAGTCCACATGGATCATTACCCCATCCATCTTTTACAGAATAATGGTATTGACCACGATAATCTTCGTTATAGTATGATTCATCAGCTTGCATACGATGAACACGGATTCGATATAAAACCTTTGCATTTCCATTTCTTACTGTTAATGTATAAGTTTGTAGATCTTTGGTAACTGGCAAATTATTAATATCAACAATTTCTCCATTTTCATTAGTCGCAACAATTTGACTATCATTTTTAATTTCTGGAATTAAACTTACTGCTGTGGTACTGTTTGTAACATATGTAATGTAAACATATTGACCTTTAGAAAATGCAATTTGTTTATCAACTTTACCATTAATACTTTTAACACTCAAATTATCTAATTGAGGTGAATTAGTATCATCTATAGGTGTGTATTCAATATTTTGATATGTTACATTGCCATTCCAAGTAAGTAAACCAAATTTACCACTTGTAAGAGCATCATTTTGTCCATAATGAGAATCTTCATTACGCTCATTCATCGTATAATCAGCAGTATTTATTACAAGTTGACCATTGATATAATAAACAATATGTTTATCAATAACAGTCACTTTTAAATGATACTCATCATTTTCATCTAATGATATAAACTTTGATCTAGCCAAATCATAATTATCATCTTGTCCAAATTTAAATAATCTTACTTCTCCACTAGCACCATTAATATTTGCTACATACATACTTTTATTATTTAAATCTTCACTTGCTCTAAACACTAATGATGCTGCACCACGACGTTCATTAAACTTAACATCTGCTTCATAAACAAAATTATCTCCATCTGTTTCACTTAACAAAAACGCATCATTTGCACCATTAGATTTTCCTGTAATTCCAATATCACTAATTTGATAGTTATCATTTTCTTTAATACCATCTAAGTTTGTCTTTAAATTATCAGAATTACTTGTATCTGTAATTTTAATATTACTAAATATAGCACTACTATTAAATGTTAATAACCCAATATATCCCCCATTCCAATTATCAATTTTACCAGTTCTAATAACTTCATTTTTAGCATTATTTGATAACTTAAAAACATAATTACCCATTTCATCAAATTCAATATACATATGAACTGTATTACTAAAATCAATCAAACTGGCTTCATCACTAGTTATGTAAGCGTAATTTGTAACATCATTTTCTACTTTAAATAATCGAGCTCGATTTTGTGTCTCTTCAGTATTAAAATTAATTGCATACCACGAATTAGTGACATTTTCCTGATCTGCAACGCCTACCATCAATCCTGCACTAATTCCATCAATAAGTTTTACATCTCCTTCATAAATAAAGCTTCTGTATTTATCTCCTTTATTTAATAAAGCATGATGATCAGCATCAACTTTTTTACTCAACACTATACCATCTTCATTTGATGTAACTTCACCATTACTCTTAGAAACAAAATCATGTAACTCTTTTGCTTCTACTTTTCTTTCAAATGTTCCATTAGGAACACTAGTTTTTTCATCCAGCATATTAGATGCATTTACAAACGTTAGATTTGCAAAACATAATGAAAAAACTAATAAAAAACTGAATAATTTTTTGAATACCCACAAACCACAGGTTAGTGAAAATTAAATTTCATAAGCACCGATTAAACGGCGTTCATGAAGCTGAA
>NZ_JBEHVX010000129.1:0-4760 GCF_040227455.1 Catenibacterium sp. RTP21428st1_D7_RTP21428_210409
TTGATGATAAAACTTAATAGAAATATTATGAAAGTTGATTTATGTCTTGACAACGGTCATTTCATAACAGTAATTATTAATGGTGTATCTTATACTTGTTTAACTGATGAAGAATACGAAGATTTACAGACAGTAGCTGCTTATGAAGAAAGAAAAAAGAGTAAAGATTTTAAAACCATTAGCTTTGATGAATTCTTAAAAGACAGAGAAGAAAAGTATGGAGTTAAATTTTGATATTGAAATCGAACCATACACTATAGAAATTATAGACAACATTGATTATTATAACTATATTAGATTCAGAAACTTCTCTATAGGAATCTTTCTAACCAAAGAATTACGAAAAGTCAAGGGAATAGTTGAGGCCAATCCACATATTGGCAAGAAGGTTCAAACAAACAAATATAAGTATGTCATGCCAACTACCAAAGCAGTCTTATATTATGAAATAATAGAAAATAGCAGAAATATCATTTTCTATGATTACAAACCTTTCAAACAGAATAAATACCTGTATTAAAATACCTGCTCATCAATGAGCAGGTATTTTAATAATTTGGTGTATGTACTTTATTTAACAATTCTTCTGTTACTTCTTTGGCAGGTAATGTTTGATCAATATGTCCAACCGATAATAGTGCTTCTAAACGTAGATTCTTTGGAAAATGAAAGATATTTCTAATATAGTCCTCAGTTGAATCTTCTGTAGATGATACTCTATTTCTTCCCTGAATCCAGCAGCCGCCTAACCCTAGTGATGAAGCCATATAATGCATAGTCAAGATGACATTACTGCAGTCTTCTACCCAGACATCCGTCTTATCTTCATCACCCAATACAATAATACAGGCACCTGCCCCTTCTAGCATCTGACTTCCTGCTTTTCTACATTGAGATAATTGTGTTAATAGTTTTGAATCAGTGACTACAATGAGTTCTTCTGGTTTAATATTACGTCCACTTGGTGCAAGTAATCCTGCTTCTACAATTTTATCCAACAATTCTTTTTCTACAGGTTCTCCAGTATATTGTCTATAGCTTCTTCTTTGTTTTAATAAGTCTAAAAAATCCATATAATCACCCTTTCTTTGCTCCATTATAACATATTGACATGTGTTGTGGTTTTTCTATAATGAGGGTAAAGGAGTGTGATATTTATGCGTATGTTACGTACAATTATATTAGATATTCTTATTTTCATTCTTGTGAATGTATTATGTTTCTCAATGATTTGTCCAAGTATTATAAATAGTGCTATACAGAATGATGAAATTACCCAGGAAATGACAAATAAGGTTATGACAGTTATTAACCAATACACATACCGTCTTCCTGACATAACTATAAAAAAGATACAAGCAGATATTAGTCAATCTCAATCTATGACCGCACTAACAAGTAAATATAGTCAGGCTATTATTAAACAGATGGCTACAGGTGAAGAAAATAAAGAAGATATGACACCTTATATCAATAACCTTGCACAGGAATGTTTTGAGATTGTAGAGAAGGATACAGATATTACATTACCTAGTATATTAAAGACATCACTTACTAAATTGATTTCTTCTGGTTTAGTATCTCAGGGTATTGATCAGTATGTGGATGATTATATTAGTAAACAATCTCCTAAGAGATTAAAGATGATACAGATTTTCTATCAGTTAACACTTGATTCTAATCGAATGATTATGGGTGTTATACTTATTGTATTATGTTTGATTCAGTTGATTGTAGATAAGTTATATGGATTAACTGCATTAGGTGTAACAGGTGTATTATCTGGACTAAATGTAAGCTATATTATGCCACTCGCAATTAGTGAAGGGGCTAGTTCTTATTTGAATCGTACAGTCATCTTTGATCCATCAATACTTAGAACACCAGGAATGATGATATGTGGTATATCTGTTGTAGTAGTAATAATCGCACAACTAATCATGAGAAAAACAGCTAGAAAATTAATCTAGCTGTTTTTGACTAGAACAAATTACCCCCTAGTTGTATTATCTTTAAAAAGCATGGGAATAATATGGGATTCTTAAAGAAGAAAATAAAAGACTATTTCATGCGTTCTTTCTTCAATTTCCGCATCAAACTCTTCTTTAGTAAGACGTACTCTAATTTATTGATTTTTCATGCATAAGACCTCTTTTTCTTGACTTCATCGTGCAAAAAAAGACCTGCATTATGCAAGTCTTGTATCTATTCTCATACTGCTGTTAATAACTGAGGCTTTTTCGAAGAGGAGAAGCTTCTTTTTCTTTTCTACACCAGAAGCATAGCCTTTTAAGTTACCCTTAGAACCGATTACACGGTGTGAAGGGATGATTAACGCAATATGATTATGACCAATAGCACCACCAACTGCCTGTGCTGACATTTCTTTCTTATTACCATATTTTGCGATAGCTTTCGCAATATCACCATAAGTGATTGTTTCACCATAGGGGATGTGCTGGATAATAGTCCAGATCATTCTCTGGAATGGTGTTCCCTGCATCTTAATAGGTGGACAGAAGTTAGGAACGATTCCATCAAAGTATAGATTTAACCAGGCAATTGTCTGATCAAAGACTGGTAAATCCTGTTCTACTGGTTCCTTTAAAATATCTGCATAATATTTATCATCTTCAAACCATAAACCAATTAGTGATTCACCATCACTTGCCATAGTAATGTTTCCAATAGGAGACTGGTATTTTTTAATATATTCCATTATTTTTTACCTCCAAAAAATAAACAAAAAAAGCATTAGCGTACGCAAAAAAGAATTTCTTTTTATACGTATAGCTAATGCTTTGTGAATGACATGCTATAAAATATTCCTTTGTTGGTTGTATTGTAACACAATTATTTCACAAGGTCAATCTTAGACTTCATCTTCCTGCCTGATTTCATCTAAATAAATCCTGTCTTCTTCTACTATAAAGTGCCAGTATTCAATAAAGATTCCTTTATTATCCTGAGTGACTTCATTACCTTTGATCATTCTATCTCTCATCTTACCTTCTATATAAGACCAGAAGTAGTCATCACCTACTTCTACAACCATTGTTTTAAGAAGTCTGATATCAGAAAGTTCATTACGTATACCTTCATACTCCCACCAGTTAAGTTTTGTTTTCCATTGTTCATACAGAGATGGAGAAAGGCATTGTTTAAGAATATCCATATCTCTATCATTCCATGCATTCTGAATAGTGTAATAGTAATCAGCGACTACTTTGTTCATCTTCTTTTCATCAAAGGATGAGTTATTCTTTTCTGCTAGTCCTCTTTTCATATCCTTATGCATGGAGACAGCTTTATATCTACGACGATATTTTTTCATATATGAAAAACCATATGATATAAAAGAAAAAGTTATTAAACTAGCAATACGTCTTTCGGGTGTATCAACATATCTTACAGGAGAAGAAGAATGATGGGATGGAGAACCACTGCCTCCTCCACCACCTCCACTTGATCCTCCTCCCCCGCCACCTGCTCTTGCGTAAACAGGGGAAATAGAAAAACATAATATATATACAATAAATAAACATCTAATTAATTTCTTCATAAATCCTCCTAAGAGATTAGAAACATTACTAATATCATGAATACCATGATACATACCAAAAAGCCTAAGATACATAGTAATAAACCTAGCCACCAAATAAGTGTTCTTTCTTTTCTAGTAATAATAGAAAAGATAAGTCCTACAAAAGAAAATACGGGGCCAAGCAGAATGATATCTGTATAAGAATAAGGAGCATGGTTGGCACTATAAAAATAGATTAAAAATGCTGTGATAGATAAAAAACCACATATAAGTGGTATAGAGTTCATTTTTTTCATAGACAAAGTATAACATAAAAAAAGAATGATAAGAAATATATCTTATCACTCTTTAATAAGTCTTATTCGTACTTAGCGACGATTTTATCGTATTCACCGTTCTTCTTTAGGTTAGCTAAACCTTTGTTGAACTTCTTTAATAATTCTTTGTTTTCGCCTTTTAACACTGCAAAACCATAATATGCTGGACTTTCTTTACCACAAGGAATATCGAAGTTTAACTGACCTGTTTTAACCATATATTTTAATACTGGATAGTCTTCAAAACATGCAGCTGCTTCACCAGATTTAACTTTTTCAAACATGAATGTTGATTCTTCTACAACTTCTAGTTTGAATCCATATTTATCTTTAATAGACTGAGCATATTTTAATCCTGCAGTAGATGTTTTAGCAACTACAGTCTTACCTTTTAAATCAGCATAACCTTTAATACCTGAATTTTTTGCAACACCCATTGAAACACCTGTTTCATAGTACTGATCTGAGAAATCATATTTTTGTTTTCTTTCATCATTGATTGACATACCTGCAATAACACCATCAGCTTCACCTGATTCTAGTGCTGTACATGCAGCATCAAAACCTAATGAGTTAATCTTAATCTTGAATTTCTGATCCTTAGCAATAGCTCTGATTAAGTCCATATCGACACCAACTAATTTACCAGAATCATCTTCCATTTCGAATGGAGGATATGTTTTATCAGTCGCAATAATGTAAGTTTTTTCTTCGTTCTTACTACTAGAATTTCCTCCACATCCTACTAATGAAACTGCCATTAAACCTGCTAATACAATAGCACCGAACTTCTTCATTTTCATAATCGTTTCCTCCCTTATATATCGGTAGTGTCAAAAATCTATATCACATAGCATAAATACACTACCCTCAATTTTATCTATATAAACAGTAAAATG
>NZ_JBEHVX010000130.1:0-4701 GCF_040227455.1 Catenibacterium sp. RTP21428st1_D7_RTP21428_210409
AAAAGACAATATAAGAATGTAGGAAAACCTACATTCTTATATTGTCCTAAACCTACATTTTTATATTGACTTTTGCACCTATATATTGAGGCTGATTTGAAACCAACTTTAATACAGTCGGTTTTTATTTTACCTTGTAAGGAGATTGATTTATTAATAAGAACATAGAATGACGTTAAATTATTCGTAGTTGCTTGATAGTTGATAGTGCAACTAACGATATTAAGCTATATTTGAAGTGAGGAGGGAAATAAAAATGAAAATTTCATTAATGTTATTAATGGCGCTTATACCTGCACTTATTATCTGGAGTGTCATCATCTATGTCGTTTATTTGCTTATTTTCGCCTTAAGAAAATATATTAAGTCAAAGCCTGTACGTAAAGAAAAAGAGGAGTATGTAAAAACACTAGGAGGTGTGATTAAAAAGCAACGCATGGAATGTCAGATGACTCAGGAATTTGTGGCAGAAACACTTGGTGTATCAAGACAGGCAGTCTCTAAATGGGAAAATGGTTCTTCTGATCCAAGTACAACTAATCTTATAGCGCTTGCAAATCTATTTGATATTACACCTGAAGAAATGTTGAAAGAAATACGATAAACTTTACAAAAATACCTACCATTTTAAGTGATTATTTATTATAATTGTGAAGTATTTTTTTTAAATACTGATTTTAAAATTTAAGGGGAGTTTGTAGTATGATTCAATTTTTTAAAAACAACATCGAACCTAGAAAGAAATTAAGAACAGCTGAAATTATTGTTCTTATTGCATTAGTATTAGGTTCAATTATTTCTCTTTGTGTAGGTCTTAAAGAAGTACATTCTAATCCTGGTAAAGTGGATTATGTACAAAGCATTGTAATGAAAAGAAATACACAGGATGAAGACTATAGTTCAGACAACACAGTATGTGATGTTACATATAGTAAAGGTGACAAACAGCTTGTTGTTTCTTATTCTTATGAAGAATATACACAGTTAAAGAATAAGACTATTACTGCTTATGAATTCAAGACAAGTAATGGAACTGACTTATACTTTGATCACAAAGATGTGAGTCAGAAAGAAGTTAAAAATTCTTATAAGCAGGTCATGGCAAATAAGACTATGTATATCTTTAACCTTGCATCTTCTTTATTTATCTTAAGCTTATCATTGGCTTTGATGTTGTTATTCTCTAAACAGTTTACAACATATGAAAAGAGCTGGTTCATGACTATCATGGTACTTGCTACTATTTTCGCTGTTGCATTCCCAGAAGAAAGTGCAAATGGTGTTAATGGTATTGTTATCATGTTATTGTATCTTTTAGATACATTCTTAAATATCTTATGTGAATTACTCATTTCTAAACAGTCTCGTTACAACTTCTTAGTATCTGTTGCTGTAGAAATTGCGGAAATCGCAATGTGTATTGTATTAATGTATCGTTTTGCAACAATGGTGACTACATTATTCTTCTGGCTTCCAATTGATATCATCAGTTATATCAACTGGTCTAAGCATAAAGATGAAGAAGAAGATGAATTAACAATGGTAAGAAAACTAAAAGGTTACCAGGAAGTACTTGTTATTGTAGGTATCTTTGTATGGACTGTCGTTGTTGGTTATTTCATCAGTGGTTTAGATATTGCAACTGATTTCTATACAAATAAGACATTAGAAACATGGATCATTTATATTGATGCCTGTGCTTCTGCCGTAGGTATTGCGAATGGTTTATTTATCTTCTTCAGATTAAGAGAACAGTGGATTGCATGGTATATCTGTGCTGCTTTAGAAGCGATTATTAACATCCTATCTGGACAATATGTATTATTAATTCTTAAACTTGGTTACTTCACTAATACAACTTATGGTTATATTAAATGGACTAAATATATTAGAGAACACCAGAAAACAAACGAAAAACTATCTTTATTCTAATTAAATTTCTCTATAACTTGAGAGTAGCTTATAAAACTGCTACAATAGGAACGTAAAAAACATATAGAAACAGGAGTGATTATTATGGCAATTGCTGCAGGAGATTTTAGAACTGGACTTACATTAATCGTTGATGGCGATCCTTGGGTTGTTTTAGACTTCCAACATGTAAAACCTGGTAAAGGTGCTGCTATCTTAAAGACTAAGATGAAGAACCTAAAAACTGGTTCTACACAAGACAGAAACTTCAACGCTTCAACAAAATTCGAAGCTGCTAACATTGAAAAGAAAACAGCACAGTACTCATATGAAGCTGATTCTACTTATTATTTCATGGATATGGAAACATATGATACTTATGAGTTATCAGAAGAACAGATTGGATTCAATAAGTATTTCATCGTAGAAGGAAGAGAAGCATCTCTTATGTTCTTTGAAGGTGATTTATTATCTGTATCTATCCCAGAAAAAGTTGAATTAACTGTTGCTAAGACAGACCCAGCTATTAAAGGTGCACCATCTAACCAGACTAAGGATGCTGTCACTAATACTGGTCTAACATTAAGAGTACCTCAGTTTATTGAAGAAGGCGAAGAAATCGTTGTCTTCTCATCTGATGGAAAATACGCAGGAAGAGCTTAATATAAGCTCTTTTTTCACATATGAATAAAGTTGTACTTGTAACTGGTGGTGCTCAGGGGATAGGGAAAGCCATCGCATTAGAACTTGCGAAAAACCATTATGATGTAGTGATCAACTACCTTACTTCTAATAAAGCAGCGGCTTTATTAGAAGAAGAGATTAAAAAGAATTATGATGTACGTGTGATGATTATTCAAGCGGATGTATCAAAGGAAGAAGAAGTGGATGCTATGATTTCTTTAATAGAGAAAAAATGGGGTGGTGTTGATATTCTTATTAATAATGCTGCTGTTGATTTATCCAATCTCTTTCATCTTAAGACAGCAGATGAGTTTAGAAAGACATTGGATGTCAATGTCGTAGGGGCATTTAATTGTAGTAAGCGTGTCTATAGACATATGCTTGATCAGGAATATGGACGTATTATTAATATTTCTTCTACCAATGGTATAAATACTTATTATCCAATGTGTATTGATTATGATGCCTCTAAAGCGGCACTAATCTCATTAACACATAATCTTGCCTTTGAATATGGGCCATATATTAATGTGAATGCTATAGCACCAGGATTCATTGGAACAGACAATGAACTAGATGGATATGATGAAGAATTCTTAAAAGAGGAACAAGAAAAGATTATGGTGAACCGTTATGGTAAACCAGAGGAAGTGGCTTATCTTGTGAAGTTTCTTATTAGTGATGAAGCCAATTTCATCAACAATACAATTATAAGAATAGATGGCGGCCAGAAAGGCAGCTGTTAAAAAAGGTCCTGAAATCAATCAGGACCTTTCGTGTTATTTCTTTAAAACATTTGTAAGGGCGAATAGAATAGAAAGTTTACTATATTCTAATGTCAAACCACCCTGGATATAAAGTGTATAAGGTGCAACAACAGGCGCATCTGCACTTAATTCAATTGTGCTACCAGAAGTAAATGTACCAGCAGCCATTACTTCATCATGAGGATAACCAGGCATTGGTGCAGGCATAGTGGCAACAAATGAATCAATTGGAGAACTATTCTGAATAGCCTGTGTAAACTTCACTAGGTTTTCTTCTGTACCAAGTTCTAATGTTTGAATAATATCAGTTCTTTCTTCATTATATCTTGGAGATACATTATTAAAGCCTAACTTTTCTAACATATAAGCACTAAACACAGCACTCTTTAAAGCGTTCTTTACTGCATTAGGAGCCATAAACACCCCCTTGAAGAATGTATTATTCATGTTGAAGTTAGCTCCTAGATCTTTACCAATACCAGGTGCAGTTAATCTTTCAGCACACATAAAGATTAAATCTTTTCTACCTGCAATATAACCACCAGTAGGTGCAATACCTCCACCTAGATTCTTCATTAAAGACCCTACAACGATATCAGCACCGATATGTCCTGGTTCCTTCTTTTCTACAAGTTCACCATAGCAGTTATCTACCATGATAATAACATCCTTATTTACTTCTCTGATCTTAGTAATAATACGTTCAAGCTTAGAAAGTGTTAAAGATAAACGTGAAGAATAACCCTTAGATCTCTGGATTTCTACAAGTTTAACATCATTCTTCTTTAAACGTTCTACGATTTTATCATCATCGAAATCATTGTCAACTAAATCAATCTGTTCATAAGATACACCATGAGCCTTTAATGACTGACTAGATTCTCCTGAAATACCAATCATTTCCTGTAAAGAATCATAAGGTGCTCCAGATAATGAAATCATTGTATCACCATGCTTAAGTAAAGCAGATAAAGTTAAATAAAGCGCATTGGTACCACTCATGATCTGTGGTCTCACTAATGCATCTTCGCATCCAAGAATAGTTGCGAAAATAGCTTCTAGCTTATCTCTTCCTGAATCATAGCTGCCATATCCATTCATGTCCGCAAAATCAGAATAGCTGACATTATTCTCAATAAATGCTGAAAGAATTCTGTTTGAGTTATAGAAACAAACATCATCGATCTTTTTATAAATGTCTTTTAATGCAACATCAGATTCATTCGCAATTTTTAATAAGTTTTCATCTATTTGTTCTAATATCATAATTTCCTCCATTTCCCCGCGCCTTCGTTGCGCGGACACAAATATATAACCAAACTCAAATCCCCCAAAACTC
>NZ_JBEHVX010000131.1:0-4648 GCF_040227455.1 Catenibacterium sp. RTP21428st1_D7_RTP21428_210409
TAAACCAAGACAAATGCCTATAAAATCAATAAATTCTAGAAAATTTAACTATTTATTGACATTTAATAGTTTGTCTTCACTATTAATACGATGATTCCCTCCATTTGGTTGCACATATGTGCTGAAATATTTTACTTTAAGGTCTATAATAAAGTCTACAAGGAGGAGAGAATGTATGCCATGTACAACATTACTAGTAGGTAAGAATGCATCTTATGATGGTTCTACCTTAATCGCAAGAAATGATGATTCACAATCTACAAGATTTACACCAAAGAAACTTGCAGTGATTCATCCAGAACAACAAAATAGAGTTTATGAAACAGTGTTATCTCATTTAAAGATTCAATTACCTGATAATCCAATGAGATATACTGCGATGCCAAATGCCTTAAAAAGTGAAGGTATCTGGGCAGCAAGTGGAATTAATGAAGCAGAAGTCGCAATGACAGCGACAGAAACAATTACTTCTAATCCTCGTGTATTAGGGGCTGATCCACTTGTAGAATATGATGAAGAAACAAATACACCAGGTGGTATTGGTGAAGAAGATATTGTCTATCTTGTATTACCTTATATTCATAGTGCAAGAGAAGGTGTATTAAGACTTGGTTCATTACTAGAAAAGTATGGAACATATGAAATGAACGGAATTGCCTTCTCTGATCATGATGAAATCTGGTGGTTAGAAACTATTGGTGGTCACCATTGGATTGCAAGAAGAGTTCCTGATGATGCTTATGTTGTAATGCCTAACCAGTTAGGTATTGATACATTTGATTTAAAGGATGCTTTTACTACTAAAGAAAATCATTTATGTAGTGATGATTTAAAGGAATTTATTGAAAAGAATCATTTATGTTTAAATCTAGATGATTCATTTAATGCACGTTATGCATTTGGTTCACATGATGATTCAGATCATGTTTACAACACACCACGTGATTGGTTTATTAGACGTTATTTAAATCCACATACTTATAAATGGGATGGAGAAAATGCAGACTTTACACCATTTTCTGATGATATTCCTTGGACTATGGTACCTGAAAGAAAGATTACTGTTGAAGATGTAAAATATGCATTATCAACTCATTTTCAGAATACGCCTTATGATCCATATATTACACGTGGAGATTTATCTAATAAAGGTGCATTACGTCCTGTAGGAATCAATAGAAATGACTTCTTATCTGTATTACAGGTAAGACAGGGACAGGAACCTATTGAATGGTTCACATTTGGTTCAAATGTATTTAATACACTTGTTCCATTATATATTCATATTGATACTGTACCTGAATATTACAGTAATACAACAGGTGAAGTATCTACTGATAACTTCTATTGGGCCAATAGACTTATAGGAGCTATGGCTGATGCATGTGATAAACAGTCAGCCATCCATATTGAACGTTATCAAAGAGTGGTACAATCTCATTCACATCATATTATTCATACATATGATGAACTAATTGAAAATGAAACAAATGAAGCAAGAAAAACAGAATTAAGACATGAAGCCAATCAAAAAGCAGCTGATATGTTGAAGAAGGAAACTTCAAAAACATTACATCTTGTCTTAGATGAATTAAGTTTTACTATGAAGAATAAATTTGCCCGTTCTGATGCATAAGAAAAGAAGCCTCGGCTTCTTTTTTTAGTTATTTGAGGCTGAACACTTTTCAGCATCTATTGCTAGTACAACAAGTAATGCATAAAGCGCATCCTGGCTATTATGAACATCAATGACATAGACATCTGTAAAATGAAATAATTCTTTTGATATAGTCGCAATTTCATGATAAGAATCACTTATAGTATAATTCCAGTTCATGAAATCTCCATTAATAGACCAGTCATTAAATTCTAAGACATATTTAGGAAATAAGCTGATTTTCTTTTGGAATGAACCGATATAATGATCATCTATGTAGATACTAAATCTTGGCATGAATGTCAATATTTCTTCTTTAATGGTTGCTAGACAATGACCTGATGGGTCATATACGTCTAATTTATGACCCCATGAAAGACGACTGCTTACTGTATAGACAACCTGATCATATTCATCATAGATGTCATAACTATCCATCAAACTAAAGATCTTTTGTTTTAATATAAGTTTCATGTATCTCATCCTCTCTAGAATATAATTATATCATTTTCTTTTTGCTTAATACCATAAACAAGATAATCATTCCAATCTTTATGCCTATAAGGATAGGCTACATCTATTTTGATATAGGGATAGTTCTTATTTAAAATATCAACGATTGTATGAACTGCCCATCTTCCTGCTTGATCATTGTCTAATCTTAATAGGACTCTTTCTATTGGTTGATATTCTAAATGATAGAATAATGCACGATAATGAGAGACAGAATTAAGTGATAAATAATCATATTTCTTAAAGTTATTTGTAAGAGTCATTAGAGACATCATATCAATAATAGATTCAGTCACAATAAGCAGTGATGAGTTATGCGATATATAAAAACAATGGTTATAATCATTTCCTGCCTGCTCACGCATATAACGATTATTTATCACACTTCCCCTTTTACTTATGAATACTGGGTGACTTCCTTTATAAGATACAAAGACAAGATTATGGTGCACTGCTTCCTGGTAGAGATATTCATAATCAATAAAATAATCAATAATATTGAGATTAATGCCTCTTTCATATAAATAGTAATAGACCTTCTTATTATTAATGTCTTTACGTGGTAAATAGAGTTTTCTCTCTTGTCTTTTAATCTTTTTAAATTCATGATGAGGATTCTTATACATTCTCATTTCCAGATAAAGAATCGTATAGATAAAAGAATGAAATTCAGAATTCTTTTCTAAACCCAATGTCTGGCATAATGTAATCGTGTCTCCCCCAAATCCTTTTGAATACCAATAGAATCTATTGATATTTACTCTGATTTTTAATGAATCATGTTCCTCAAGATGATAGTAATTAAAACTCTCATAAACAAGAGTAAAGCCTAAATCTTCTACAAGAGAAAGCATACTATATTTCTTCACATGTTCTATACGGCTTTTTTTCATTGAGTGATCCTCCTCTATATAATATATTCCATATAATTTAGGAGAAATCACAAAAAAACAGTGGAATATCCACTGTTTAAACCAAACTGCTGATAAATACGAATATGACTGCAATAGGTAATATAATTGTAAGATAACCCTGCATCCAGTTCTGGATTTTAGGACCATCACCCATATTGGCTTCTGTTTGATAATTCTTGAATCCCCATCCTAAGCGAGATGTACAGAATAATAAATAAACAAAAGACCCAAGTGGTAAGAGAAGATTACTTACGATAAAGTCTTCTAGATCTAGTATTGTTGAACCACTGCCAAGAGGCTGCAAGAAGTTAAGGACATTAAATCCTAAAGCACAAGGTAATGAGAATACAGTAATAAGAATCAAATTAATGATTACTGATTTCTTTCTTGTGAAGTTACATAATTCCATTGTGCAGGCAATAATATTTTCAAATACTGCAATGACTGTAGATAATGATGCGAAAGCCATAAATAGGAAGAATAGAGCACCCCAAATTCTACCGCCTGTCATTGATAAAAAGACATTAGGTAAAGTAATAAAGATGAGACTTGGACCACTGTCAGGATTTACTCCAAATGAGAAACATGCTGGAAAGATGATAAGACCTGCCACAATAGCGACAAATGTATCTAACCCTGCAACATTCACTGCTTCCCCTAAAAGAGTTTTATCTTTCTTTAAATAACTACCGAATATCG
Source organism: Catenibacterium sp. RTP21428st1_D7_RTP21428_210409 (assembly GCF_040227455.1). Lineage (NCBI taxonomy): Bacteria > Bacillati > Bacillota > Erysipelotrichia > Erysipelotrichales > Coprobacillaceae > Catenibacterium > Catenibacterium sp. RTP21428st1_D7_RTP21428_210409. The sequence continues at coordinate 3,784 of NZ_JBEHVX010000131.1, forward strand.
CCATTGAACCAATACCGATACTTAAAGTAAAGAAAGACTGGTTCATTGCCGCTACGATCACATTTAATAAGCCAATATGTTTGATTTTATTAAAGTCTGGATATAAATAGAATTTAACACCTGCCATCGCATTATCAAGTGTTAACCCATGTACTGCAAGAACTACAATGAGTCCAAGTAAGCCAATCATCATAACTTTTGTAATTCTTTCTACACCGTTCTGTAATCCCATTGAACATATTAACATACCAATAACAACAACTACTATCATCCAGAATATATTCTGAGATGGACTAGATAATACATTCTGGAAAACTGATGCAATCTGAGATGTTTTGACTCCTGTAAATCCACCAGTCAAGAACTTATAGAAATAATTCAACATCCATCCTGATACTGTAGTATAGTAGATCATTAAACAGAAGTTACCTAATAATCCGACATAACCATGCAAATGCCATTTCTGTCCTGATTTTTCTAAAGACTGATAAGCTTTAACTGGACTTTTTGCACTTGCACGTCCCACAGAGAATTCCATGCTTAGAATTGGAACACCAATAAGAAGCAAGAAAATCAAATAGAAGAAGACAAAGATTCCTCCACCATTTTGTCCTACAACATAAGGGAATCTCCATACATTTCCAATACCAATAGCACATCCTGCAGAAAGAAGCAGGAAGCCTATCCTTGATTTAAATTGTTCACGCTCTTTCATAATTTCCCCCATTTCCCCGCGCCTTCGTTGCGCGGACACAAATATATAACCAAACTCAAATCCCCCAAAACTCTAGTGTGCCTCTCGATATAATAGTATAATCAAAGAGAGGTGGTATACTACAGAGCACGTGGAGTAGAGTAGGCAATT
>NZ_JBEHVX010000132.1:0-4336 GCF_040227455.1 Catenibacterium sp. RTP21428st1_D7_RTP21428_210409
CCTTGATGATAAAACTTAATAGGAATATTATGAAAGTTGATTTATGTCTTGACAACGGTCATTTCATAACAGTAATTTGAGAAGACGGAATACTTATATTCTGGTTCTTAAACAATATATGATTCTTAAAAGATAGATTGATATTCTTCATCTCAATCATAAATCCACCTTCTTTACAAACCATTGACTATAACATATATATAAGAAACAAATAACTAGAGTCACACCTATTTGAATAATCATAAATAGTAATAAACTCATAGTCATTGACTGACGATTAATCACAAAGAAACCAATTTTTCTTGCGATAAAGAAACCAGGAATACTTAGTAATAGAGATAAGATGGACTGTACAATCATATTATCATTCATTAAAGAACAAATTGTTTGATTCTTTAAACCATAAATCTTCAACAATTTAATTTCATTCTTTCTATCATCCAATGCATTCATTTGTACAAGAACATAAAGGAATATTGCGATTAATATCACTACAGCCATAAAAATGTATCTTCCTTTTCTTTCTTCCTTATAGACATCAACCATATCTGTCACTGAATTATATTGATCATAAGTAATGAAATTATTAGAAATCTGAGATATTTCTTTTTCAACACTTTTTAAGTTCTTAATACGGTCTACTTCTACAACATAATTCTTACTTTGATAAGGAGTAATAGCTGCATTGTATTCTTTGGCATCTAGTAAACTATCAGGAGTCTGGTTATTGTATTGATTTAAAATAGTATAGAATGATTTGTCATTCATAAGTACAACATATCCAGCACTAAGAAATTCATTATAATAATCATCTGTTGAAATAATATGATTGATTTCTATTTCAAGATTTACTTTCTTAGTAAGAACCTGTGATAAAGTCCCCAATGTTTTAGAATCATCAATTTCACATTGATAAGTATATTGTTGGACAGGAACATATACATCTATAGATATTTTAAAGTTCTTTTCTTTTTCATCTATACCTAGCTTTCTTGCGAATGATTGACTGATTGCATTTCCTTTAAGTTCTTTTCCATCTACTTCAATATTCTGGAAAGAGTAATAGGGAACAACCATTGGACTCCCTTCCTGAAAATAATCAAACTGTGTTTTACTTCCTTGATAATAAACAGTACCTTTACTCACATCTTCCATTTGATTGATTGTATCAAATACATCAAATGGATAAACACTCTTTACATGTTTGATTGATTTAATATGATTCAATTCCTCAGTACTTATATCAAGATTTACCTCTGCATCACCGATATAATAACTATCTACACCATTCGCAATATAAGAATCATTCATTTTACCTGTATATAATTCTGCTTTATTGGCTTGTTTTATACCACTTGATAACTTATTTTCCTGTAATAGACTATCACTTACGTTAGTAGAAATAGAGATCGTCATAATAAAACCTAGAAGTAATACAAGAATAAACTGAAACCATTGTCTTTTATTCTTATAGAAGAAGTATTTATGATAACTGTTGATGTCTGACTTCTTCAGTTGAGTAGTTTGATTTATTTCATCTATGTTTTGATCGCATACAAGAATTCTATTTTCTATTCTATAAGTAATGTCTAGATGATTTATTAGATATTCATCATGAGTTGTAATGATAATATATTTGTTTTCTGATTTTAGTTTTTCGAGTAATTGGAGTACGATTTCTTTATTTTCTTGATCTAAAGAAGCAGTCGGTTCATCAATAATAATGATGGATGCATCTTTATACATGGATAACGCTATTAAGAATCTTTTTCTCTGCCCAATAGATAAAGAAGAAGGATAGCAGGATGGATCTATAAGATCCAATCCTACTAGATGAAGCATATTGTTCATTTTGGTTTGATCATATTGGCTTTCTTGTAGGTGATTAATAAATTCAAAATGTTCATATACTTTCATGTTATCAAAGAATGTCCCAAATTGATCAATATAAGACACCTTGTTTAATAGATAGTCTTCTTTATTAGAATTATTGATAGCTACATTATCTACATAAAGAAGATTATCTTTGTACTGGTATAATAATGATTTTAGGAATGTTGTTTTACCACATCCACTTTTACCAATAATACCAGTGATTTGACCAGGACATGTCTTAAAATGAGCATCATTGAATATGACTTGATCACCAAAATTTATATTTACATGTTTCATCTCAATCATAGTAAAGCACCTCCTATTTCAATCATACAACCTTTAAAAAAATAAATAATATCTTGAGGACGTTTGACCAATTTATGAGGATAATAAACAAAAAATACCTGTTATGAAACAGGTATAAGAGTAGAGATATAGAGTGATGCACCAGCATGCTGTACTTGTAAGCTTCCATGATATTTATGCAGTATTAATACAAGAGTATCATATTTCATTTGATTGATTCTTTCTTTTGCATCATTCATATACAATGTGATTTCAAAGGCACATTGGTCTTCCGTTATTTTTACTTCTAATTCATTATTCTCCATGCAATCTATTGCGATATCAAACAGATAATTTATAAGGATATTCAAATGTTCATCCTCTATAAATGATATATCCTGAACAGATACAATAATAGCAGGTTTAATGTTGTTGAGTTTAAGCTGTTCTAATTTCATATTGATAAATGAATCAAACAGCTTATTACCAGATATGATCAGCATGTTATGATCATTGAGAGAATCTATTCTTTTGTTTATCATCTTATTCACATTTTCAAATTCTTTTCTTTTTACATATTCTTTCATCTGAAGGTAATCATATTTTAAGTCATGTCTTAGCTTATAGAGTTCATTGTTTTTCTTTTCAATGAAGGCATAGTTTTGTTGGTCATTCTTAAAATGGTCAATGGCCTGGTTAAGAAGCTGTCGTTCATGATTCAGTTTGGTATATCTAAGGAATAAGTAATAGGAAATGATGATAGTAATCAAAAGGGTCATAAGAATAATGAGATTACAGTTTATGCCTAATATATTAAGAAAGTCATTGTAGAGAATATGATAAATACATAGAGTACTTAAGGATATAGCCATAAGTAATCCCCAATAGAGATTCTTATTATCGATAGGGTAAAGCTTTTGAATAATAGCGAATGTAGAGATAATAAGAATATAGATGATCAATGAAACAATAGGGGATATTGGTATTAGAACAACTAAATTCTTTATAACAGTTAAAAATGAAAGATAGAAGATAATTTCTGATAACAGCCTATCTGAATAATAATAGAATAAGAAGCATAAAGATTCTATTAACAAGAAATCCTGTAATAGGGGATGACTTGTAAATACACCAAGAAGACAATTGATCAATAAAGAGGCAATAAAAATAGCTGTTTTATTTGTTCTAAGGAGATATGTCAGTAATGCTTCTATACAACAAAAATATAAGAAACTCATCATTGTATGTACCTCCTGTAGGCATGGTATTTTTCAATAATATCTTTTGATTTTCTAGAGACATTAAATGTTTGGTTGTTTATAAGAGTAACACTTTGATTATTGATTTTAGTAACATACTTAAAATTAATAATGGTGTATGAGTTGATCTTATAGAATGCTACATTAGAACATAACTCTTCAGAACATTTCTTTAATGTTGTGTATTGAACATATTCATTATCTTCTGTGTAAAAGGTACATGTATTTCTATGGGATTGAACATAGATGATATCCTTGAGATTAATGTATTGATTGTTTTTCTTATCAACGAGATATTGTTTATGGTTTTCAGCCTGATCTTTATCCATTTTGATAAATAGTCTTTCTAAATCATCTTCATAAGATGTTTTTCTTATAAAGAAGTAAAGCGCAATATCAAAACAATCATAAACAAGTGTTTCGTTACTAGACATGAATATGATGCGTGTATTCTTATTATCTATACTTTTCGCAATAGTGATACCATTATCCTGCATTAATAGAATATCTATAAACAAATAATCATAATCTTTTAATTGAAGTGATTTGAAATCATTATTAAATACATCAATACTACTTTCACTAAAGCATGTATTTTCTTCTATCTTATTTTTTATGACTTGGCTGAATTGAGTATCATCATCTATTATTCCTATTTTCATCTTATGTAGCTCCCAACTGAATATGTACATTATTAATTGATGTTTCTATTGTATCACGATATTGGGGTTATAAGAAAAAACTACAATACTAAATTATGTATTGTAGTTCCACAATCAGCTAAATTATTATCAATTGGGATTAATATTTTTTTTGAATACCCATAATCTACAGGTAACTATTTAAGAGAAGTGTGGAGCAGAAATATTCAGGATATAGACTATTTGTCTATGACTGATAGGAAATGATCTCTGTAG
>NZ_JBEHVX010000133.1:0-4054 GCF_040227455.1 Catenibacterium sp. RTP21428st1_D7_RTP21428_210409
AAGGGCAGTCATTTCTGACTGCCCTTTACAAGTGGAAACCCCCAAATATTTAAAGCGAGTTTTTTATTGACCCCCCCTTAAAAATTAAAGGTTCATTTTTTGTATGGAGTTATTCTCCTGCTATTTCTTTAATTAAACATTCATTGCCTTGCAGTAAGACAGTATTTCCACTATGACAATAAGGACATTCTCTGCCATAATCGATTGTAGAATAAGTATTTTGACAATTATGACAGATTGTAATAGCTTCAATCCATTCATAATCAAGTGTTGAATACTTCAGCAATGACACTTTCTTCTTATAGTATTCCCAACAGTCTACTAAATAGTCTGGTTCAATACCACTGACCTTGCCTATTTGTAAAGTGACCTTGCGTATATCTGTGAGACTATTTTCCTGCGCAACATCTTCTAATGTTCTGACAATATGTACGACAATACCTAATTCATGCATCTTTATTTCTTCTTATTACGTAAAATCTTAATCTGTCTTTTTGCAGCATAAGGAAGAATCACCTTCAACTTATCTTCTGATCTTACCATATTGCTTCCTTCTGGGATATCTCTTGTAAGCTTGATTGCATCAAATTCACATTTAGTTGTACATAGACCACATCCAATACATTTATTAGGATCTACTACACTTGTGCCACATCCAAGACAGCGTTTTGCTTCTGTTTGTACCTGTTCAGGCGTAAATGTAGAACGTAAGTCTTTAAATGTTTCTGTCGCAAGACCCTGTTTTGTACCTGGAATCTGTCTCTTTGAATGATCAAAGTCTAAAGTAATTAAAATATCGTCCTTATCAAGCTGAGTAAACTGGTGTAAGTCTCTACCTAAAGTAAGTGAATGACCTTTATGTACAAAACGGTGCATTGATTCAGCAGCTTCTTTACCCTGTGCAATCGCATCAATCGCAAAGCGAGGACCTGTATAGACATCTCCTCCTGTAAAGATATCTTGTACAGAAGTCTGTAAAGTAATGGCATCCGCTTGAATTGTACCATTTGGATTTGTATTGATATCTAATCCTTCTACAGGAATAATATCCTGTCCTACAGATAATAAGACATAATCACATGGGTAGCTTTCTGTTTGTGTTTCATCATAAGATGGATTAAAAGTACCTGTTTCATCTCCTAAAGAGATACATTTCTTTAATGTGATTGTATGATCCTTGATTTCCTGAGGACCCCATCCACAATGCATAGTAATACCTTCATGGATGGCTTCTTCTACTTCATCAGGGCTTGCAGGCATGTCTTTTTCTGACTCTAAACAGAATAAATCAACAGACACTGCACCACTTCTTAAAGCACTTCTTGCCACATCCATAGCCACGTTACCACCACCAATGACAACTACATGACCACTAAGCATATCTTTACTCTCTTCTTTATTAACTTCTCTTAAGAAATCAACACCTGTCATAACATACTCTTCATTCATTCCAGGGATATTTAATTTCTTACCACCTTGTGCACCAATCGCAAGATAGATGGCTTCATAACCTTCTTCACGTAATCCGTCAATAGTGATGTCTTTACCGATTTCTACACCACATCTCAATTCAATGCCCATTACCTTAAGTACTTCTATTTCTGCATCAATGACATCTTTTTCTAATCTAAATGATGGAATACCATAACGAAGCATACCACCTGGTTTTTCTTCTTTTTCAAAGATAGTGACAGGATAACCCTTAATTCTTAAATAATAAGCAGCGCTCATACCAGCAGGACCTGCACCAATAATAGCCATCTTATGAGGATAGAATCCGCCCTCTTCATTTTCACATAATGGGATATAGCGTTCTTCCTCATTAAGTTCTTTTTCCGCAATAAACTTCTTAATTTCATCAATTGCGAGAGGAGCATCTAATAATCCACGCGTACATTCCTGTTCACATCTTCTATTACAGATTGAACCGCATACGGCAGGGAATGGATTAAAGTCTTTAATAAGCTTTAAAGCATCCATGTAACGTCCAAGACTAGCCATCTTGATATAGCCCTGTACAGGAAGATGAGCAGGACAGGCTGTTTTACAAGGAGCAGTTCCTGTTTCATGACAATTGACTTTGGCAGTATCTCTAAAATCAGGATTCCAATGATCTGGTCCCCATTTAATCATATCTGGTAATTCTACCTGTGGGTATTCAATAGGACCCTTCTTTGTACAAAGCTTCTGTCCAAGCTTTGCAGCTCCTACTGGACATACTTCTACACACTTACCACAGGCTACACACTTGCTGACATCCACGTGTGCACGATAAGCACTTGCAGACATATTTGGTGTATTAAAGAGCTGACTTGTTCTTAAGGCATTACAAACACCTGCTGCACAGTTACAAATCGCAAAGATCTTATCTTCACCATCAATATTTGTAATCTGATGCACATAACCTTTTCTTTCACATCTTTCTAATGTTTCAATAACATCTTCATAAGTACAGTGATGACCACCTTTATTTGTCTCTACAACATAATCAGCCATATCCCCAACCGCAATACATACATCGGCTTCAATATCACCTGTCCCTTCTCCTCGAACTCTTTGTTGTCTACGACATGAACATGGAGATAAAGCATACTTATCATACTTATTCAACCAATGAGAAATCTTTTCTACAGACACTGCTTCCTGATTGGCTTCAATAGATTTTTCTACTGGAATAACATGCATCCCAATACCAGCCCCTCCTGGAGGCACCATTGGAGTGACCTTTTCTAGTGGTAATCTTGTCATCTGTTCAAAAAAATCAGTCACAACTGGATGTTCTTTGACTAAATCATTATTCATAACCATGAATTCTGCAGAACCAGGGACAAACTGAGGCATCACATATTGTTTATGATGATCTTCATTTTCCCAGTTATACTCAATCATCCCTATATCACATACTTCTTTTAATACACGTTCAACACGTTCTTCTTCCCAGCCTGTTCTTTTAAGAATTTCTTCAAAAGACATAGGTTTGCGTACTTCAAAAAATAAACATAAATTACATTGTTCATCATTCAAGATTTCACTTAAACATTTGTATTCAGGATCATCTTCCTTAAGCTTCTTAAACTTCACTGGTATTCGGTCTGTAATACGTCTTGCAAGTCTATCAATATTATCTCTATAGGCCATTATTTTATTCCTTCCATTCTCTTATACGTGTTAAAAGGTAATCACACCAAGACTTGACTCCTTCTCCACTTTTTGCACATATTTCAAACACCTTTGCATTCTTATTACGATAATGAATATTCTCTTTACATTTTTCTATATCAAAATCAAAGTAAGGAAGAACATCCACCTTATTAATAAGCACGACATCACATACTTCAAACATAAGCGGATATTTTAAAGGCTTATCATCCCCTTCTGGCACACTCAATATCGCAATATTTAAAGAGGAACCTGTATCAAATTCCGCAGGACATACTAGATTTCCTACATTTTCTAATACTGCAAGATCTAGATTTTCCATTCCTAATTCATGTAATCCCTGTCTTGTCATATCCGCATCTAAATGACACATGCCTCCTGTGTGTAATTGTATTGTACGTACACCATACTGGCTAATAGTGTGCGCATCCACATCACTATCAATATCTGCTTCCATAACACCAATATTCACTTCATCTTTGATTGTTTCAATAGTGCGTGATAATGTGGTTGTCTTTCCTGAACCTGGACTAGACATGATATTAAGTAAGAAAACACCCTTCTCTTTGCATTCCTGTCTTAATAAATCTGCATCCTTATTATTATCTTCAAATATACTCTGTTTTACTTCTATAACCTTATACATATGTAAACCCCTTTCATTAGATATTCTAATAGATTTCTTGAACAGAGTAAACAGAACAAAATAATCCTTCAACAAATCATCTTATTTGTAAGGATTTAAAATTCTAAGAGTTTGTGATTTTCTTTAAAATAGTGGTGTATTTGGTGTATAATAGCACAGGTATTCAAAGGAGAATAAGTGTGAAACAAAAATCAATCAAAACGTATAAAAAAAGACAAACTTAAAAACAAGTTTGAATAATTTAGAAAA
>NZ_JBEHVX010000134.1:0-3823 GCF_040227455.1 Catenibacterium sp. RTP21428st1_D7_RTP21428_210409
GGTAGGGCTTGTGTTAAAAAATCTAGCAACCAGTGAAAAAGTAGTTGTAGGTTCTTTAAGTTTATTCATGATTTCCAGTTCTGAGGTTTGAGATAATCTGCTGTGACTTTTCTCTGTAAATGGGTTTCCCTCTGTCATTACCTTATTACATTGAGGACATACTAATCTTCTCTTTTTAAGTATTAGAGAAGTGTTCTTGCCTCTTATCATGTTATGTATGACTTTACATTTTCTATAGTCCTTAATGTTCATTCTACTGCCGCATTCTGGACAGGAGATAATGGTTCTCTTAAGTGTGATACAATAAATCACTTCTTTTTCATTGATTTCAGTCGTATGAGACTGTACAAAGGATTCATAATCCCCTAAAATAATTTTTAGATCATTATTCAATTTGTGATCTCCTTTCGCTTTGAGTTGATATGAGCAAATTAATGATACAGCGAAAGGTTTTTAATTACACAAAAATACCTAAAAAAGTGGGAGCCGCAGTGTGACCCCCACAGATTTAAAGGTGCTGTTTCCAAGACCCCCAAATATTTAGAGCGAAGGTCTGACCCCCACAAAAATTAAAGACCCAACATTTGTTCATCTCTTTTTTTGCATACAAAAACCACCTCTATAAAGAGGTGGCAAGTATTGATATTAGTTTGTACCGATAGACATTGTTTCTGGCAATGTAGCACCACCATCAATAACAATCTGAGCACCTGTTAAGTAGCTAGATTCATCGCTTCCTAAGAATGCGAATAATTCACCTACTTCGATAGGTTTAGCAAGACGTCCCATTGGAACATTTGCTGCAATATCATTGATTGCTGCTTCTGGATTATCTGGATTAGATTCAACAGCCATCTTTTCAACCATTGGAGTTCTTGCATAACCAAGCTGTGAGCAGTTAACACGGATATTACGTTTAGCATATTCTACAGCTAAGCACTTAGTTAAACCAACTAATGCAGCCTTAGTTGTAGCGTAAGCTGCTTCACCAGCATCAGCTACGATATCACCAGTTACAGAAGAAGCGATAACGATGCTACCTCCACCCTGTTTTAACATATAAGGAACAACTGCTTTACATGTATTCCATACACCCTTAATGTTTACATCAATATGGAAATCACGCATTTCATCAGTCATTTCTTCAAATGGAGCTAAGCGGCAAACACCAGCGTTACAGCAAGCTACGTTGATTTCACCGAACTTTTCAACACCCTTAGCAGCTGCAGCATCCATTTGTGCACGATCAGCTACGTTAGCTACTACAGTGATGATTTCAGCACCGTATTCTTTTCTTAATCTTTCTGCAGTATCTTCTACAGCGGGTGATAAGTCAACCATGATTAGTTTTGCACCATATTTCGCATATGAAGTTGAGATTCCTTCTCCAAGTCCTACTGCAGCACCTGTAATTAATGCAACTTTTCCTTCTAATTTAGCCATTTTATTATTCTCCTTTTCTAAACTAAATTTATATATGCAAGCAATCATTTGCTTTGCCATTAATTCTTAATACTATTTAATTGTTAGAACTTCTGAACTCCATCAGGTGTTTCAATTTCTACTGGATGTTTCTTCCAGTTCACACAAACCATCCAGAGCCACAATAACATACCAACACCAAGATATACACCAAAGCAGATCCAAGAATCAATCCCCTGACCAAGTGTACAGAAGAATGCGATAGTAACTGCAATCAACATCGCAAGAATACGGAAAACATCTCCGCCCTTAACAGTGTTTGCACTTACCCAATTAGGATGTTTTCTATGAATACAAATAGCTGAAATCATAGTAAGTGCATAAGCACAGGCACATCCGAAACTCATTAAGTTAAAGAATGCACTCATGAAGTCAGATGAGTTCTGTAATACGATAAATACTAATGATAATACTAACAAGAAGATGTTAGGTAATAATGGTTGCTGGTTCTTGTTTACCTTTGCGAAAACCTTTGGTAAGAAGTTCTTATTAGCCATTGAATATAACATACGTACTGTTGACATCCAGAAGCCAAGTAATGAAGCACCCATACCTAGTAAACAAGATAGAATACCAACAATAATAGGCCAGAATGTCCATCCTAATACTTTCTGCATAGTTAAAATAGTTAAGAAACCATCCTGTGCAAGAGTTGTATGAACACCCTGTAATCCATCTAATCCTGCAACACAGAAATAATAGAATACATAGATACAACCACAAGTAAGGATTGAACCACAAATAGCTTTCTTAGAGTTCTTGATTGGGAAGTCTCCTTCTTCAACCATTTGAGGTACTGTTTCAAATCCGAAGTATGGTGTAATTAATAACGCCATACCAATAATCCATCCAGGAATACCATTTACAGAACTTAAAGTTGTCTGGAAGATATTTCCAAAGTTAGATAAATGCCAATGTCCTGAGAACAGTAATAAGAAACCAGTAATAATAGTAACTGCAATGTTACAGAAAAGCATACCTGCCTGAGCCTTTACTAAGAACTGAACGTTCTGAATACTCATCAAGAAATATAAAACAAGTAATACTGCAGCACATCCTACCATACCCCATGTACCAAGACCTAGATTTAATGTCTTATTGACCCATGTCATGATAGCCATAACAACAGCTGGTGGTACTGAAATCCAAGCTGCCATAATAAGCCAAGAAGCTAAGAATCCAACATGTTTGTTGATGCCAACAGTATTGTAGATTAATTCCCCACCACCAGTGTGGAAAATAGATGCCAATTCGCTATATACAAGTGCGATTGGTAAAATAGTTACAGTCATTAATGCGAATGCAAGGAATGTCCCGCTTCCACAATAACCATAGAATACAGAGTCCCAATAGTTTACGAATGTAAAGATAGAACCTGTTGCAACGGTGTAAACGAAAATCAGCTTAAGACTTTTATTTAAGCCACCCTTGCTTTCTTTGTTGTCCATAAAACAACCTCCTCCATAATTGTAATCGGGAGATAGTTGATGACTGCAAAAAAAAACACTCTCTAAAGAGATACTAGAAACTATGATAGTATGTCCCGTACATACCCTCTCATCAACTATTTAATTGTAATGATATCATTTGTACAATTTAATGGTATCACTCGCATATAGTTAAGTCAAGCGCTTACATTCAAAGTCTTTTTTAAGTCTGATTCCAATGTGATAATGTCTCAATGTATCCAAGTTGATAATGTCCCAATTGGGACATTATCAACTTGCCGTGTTAAACTATAACCTCCATGGGAGGTTATTATGAGAAAGGTTGAATTGAGAATGAATGAGCAGAATAAGTATGAAATAATTAAGAAGCTTGTAGACACAAATGGAAACAAGAAGAGAGCAGCTACTAAGCTTGGCTGTACTGTAAGAACCATCAATAGACTTATCATTAAATATAAAGAACAGGGAAAGAAGGGTTTCGTGCATGGCAACCGTGGAAGACTGCCTGCTTCTACAGTTCCTTTGGACACATAGAATAAGATCATCTCTCTTTATATCAATGATTTCTCTGATGCAAACTTCACTCACTTCTGTGAGATTGTAGAAAGTGACATCGGTATGAAGATAAGTGATACTACACTCAACAACTGGATGAGAGCTGAAGATGTACTTTCTCCAAAGGCTAGAAGAAAAACAAAGAAAGCCTTGAAGAAAAAACTTAAAGAAAGAATGAATGACACTGCTTCTGAAAAGGTTAGGAATGAGATAAAGGAATCAATCATTATACTTGATGAACAGGATGCACATCCTAGACGTCCTAGATCAAAGTATGCAGGTGAGATGATACAGATGGATGCATCATCATTCCATTGGATTGAAGGAGAAGTGTGGCA
>NZ_JBEHVX010000135.1:0-3661 GCF_040227455.1 Catenibacterium sp. RTP21428st1_D7_RTP21428_210409
GACAGATGCTTTACCTGCTGCTTGACTGTAAGATACATATATTTAGCCTCCTTTCTGTAGATTTAGGAAAAGAAGTTTCCTATATGTATTATACTATTTCTTACTCCAAATTTCTCTATCAGATGCATTAACAGCATTCATCCCCCACCTATATTTTATATTGAGGTGGGGGTTCTGCTGGTTTTTTAGATAAATTCACATAAAAAAAGACCATGCATTTCACATGGTCTAAGCAAGTATTAGTCTAAATCAGCACCGTTAGATTCGAATACTTTCTTGATATAATTATAAGATTTCTTTGGAATACGTTTCATATCTCTTAAATCTTTATTTGTTCTATTAACATAAACAAATCCATAACGCTTATCCATATTACACATACTAGCTAGGATATCGATTGGTCCCCAAGTAATATAACCTAAGCAGTCTACACCATCTTCAAACATTGCGTTTTCCATTTCACGAATATGGTCTCTATGATAATTAATACGATAATCATCTTCGATTGTACGACCTTCAGCAAGCATCTTATCTACTTCTTCCTGAGTCATATCTTCACGCCATCCAATACCATTTTCAAGTACGAATACTGGTAAACCTGTTCTATGATGTAAATCATTTAAAGTCCATCTGAATCCAACTGGATCGATTTCCCAATGCCATTCATTGGCTTCACAATGAGGATTCTGAATCTGCTGTTCATTCACACAGTCACAAGCTGGTCTTTCATAATCAAAGATACCAGTCTTAACTGTATTAGAACGATAATAAGAGAATGCGATATAGTCTACAGTATACTTTAATAGTTCTTCATCGCCTTCTTCAAATGTAGGCATCCATCCACGATTTTCTAAGTAAGCATTCCAGTAATCAGGATATTTACCCTGAGCAAATGTATCAACAAGATAACCATTTAATAAGTTATAAGCCTGAGTTGCAAATAAATTATTTTCTGGGCTGTTGTCATATGCATAAATATTAGTGATTGCACCCATACCACAGAACTTAGCATCTGGCTGCATTTCTCTTAAAGCACGTACTGCTTTACAATGAGCCATCATAACATTGTGGTTTACCTGATATAAATGTTTAGGAAGACTTACACCTTCAGGAATTTCTTCAGCGTTAGAAACTCTTAACATCATTGAATGAAGGTTCTGTTCATTGAATGACATCCAATGTTTAACTCTATCACCGAATCTTTCAATACAAACTTTTGCATATCTTTCAAAACAGTCTACAACATATCTTGAAGCAAAACCATTGTAGTTCTTTACAAGATGATAAGGCATATCGAAATGTACTAAAGTGATCATTGGTTCAATGCCTGCAGCAAGTAGCTTATCAATTAAATCACTGTAGAACTTTACACCTTCTTCGTTTACTGGTTCATCTAATGTACCATTAGGAATGATACGGCTCCAGCAGATTGAGAAACGATAGAAGTTAAACCCCATACCTTTCATTAATGCGATGTCTTCATCATAACGAGTGTATTCATCAATTGCATCGTTCCAGTCAGAGAATTCAGGGTTCATAGGTCTTACGTCATAGATACAAACACCCTTTCCCCCTTCATTTCTGTGTCCTTCAGTCTGGAATGATGATACTGAACCACCCCAGTAAAAATCTTTTGGCATTTTTCTTTCCATTTTATGTGTCTCCTTTATCTTATGAATACATTCTATCAATCACTCCTTATAAATGTAAACTGTTTCAAGGCTGATTATTATAACGTTTCATAAAATATACAAAAAATGGTTAATTAATGAAACTCCGTTTCATTAATTAAAAAGGATGTACATAAGATAGTCTTTAATATCCTGTCTTTTAGCTTCTATCTGTAAATAGATATAATCATCACGATAGTCAACCTGTTCCACATAGGTATTCTCATAAAGATACTTGAAATCTTCTCCCTTATCATAAGGAATACCTAATTGGAAAGTTTCATAATCCTTAAAGAGGATATGACTTATTTCATCTTCTAACAAATCTAAACCAATCTTTTCCTTTGCAGATATAAAAACATAAGGAGTAACAGGATGTACATAACCATACTTATTTAAATCAACCTTGTTGTACACATAGATCATAGGTGTATTTTCAACCCCTAATTCTTCTAATACCTTATTGGTTGTATCAACCTGTAATTGATAATCTTCAAAACTTGAATCAACAACATGGAGTAATAAATCTGCTTCTTTCACTTCTTCTAAAGTGGAACGAAATGCCTGAATCAGATTGTGTGGTAAACGTTCAATAAAACCAACTGTATCAGTAAACAAGCATGTATGATTCTTAATCTTGATATTTCTAGTAGAAGTCTGTAATGTCGCAAATAACATATCCTTCTCAAATACCTTTTTTTCTTTATTCTGACATAAGGTATTGAGTAAAGTAGACTTTCCACTATTTGTATAACCGACCAAAGCAATCACAGGAATATTATTACGTTTGCGTCTTTCTCTTTGTGTTTGTCTTTGTTTTACAATCTGTGCTAGTTCTTTTCTAGAACGGGACAACTTTCTAGAGATGATACGACGATCTAACTCAATCTGTTTTTCACCAGATCCTCTAAACCCAGAACCACCTTGCTGATGTGACATATGTTCCTGCATTCCTGCAAGTCTTGGTAATAAATATTGGTCTCTTGCTATTTCTACCTGTAATTTTGCTTCTTTTGTCTGTGCACGCTGTTCAAATATACGAAGAATTAAATCTGTACGATCTGTTACTTCTGTTTGTAATTGATCAGTAAGGTTCTTTACCTGTAATGGAGATAGTTCATCATCAAAGATAACCATTTCTCCATCTAATCTTAATCTGATTTCTTCTATTTTACCTTTACCAATATAAGTGGCAGGATTAATTTTTTCTAATTTCTGAATAACAACATCTTCTACTTCAATATCACATGCAATACATAATGATTTGAGTTCATCTATGTAGAAGGGATTGTCCGATGTCATAACTAATATAGCTTTCATTGATACTCTTATTCTACTTAAAAAAGAAGAATTCCTTTCTTTGGACTCGTGTCTATTATAACACGAGTTTTAGAAAAGAATTCTTCTAATTGTTTCTATTATTTAGGTAACACGACAAGCATATAGTTTTCATCACCCATATCAAGTTTGAAATAATAATCACCTACCTGATTAGGACCATCCATTGAATCTGCGAGTAATGAAAGCCATTCTGTTGAGGAATTATCTTCTTCTGATAAAATTCTTAACAAGACGATAGCCCATAAATAGAAATCAGCTCTTTCTACACTTGTATCAGAACGACATGCAATTGTCACTAGTTTATGATTATCTAGAGAATACAACAAAATCTTATAATATCTTTTGTGATTCCATTATCCTTGATATCATACACAACACCTAGATTTTCACTTGAACAAAGCATAGAATTAATTGATATATTATATTTTGAAGAATAAGAGTCTTGCATTTCTTATTTACTTCAGTTAAATCATCTTTATAAGGTCCTTCATTAAGGAAATCACTTTAGATAATTTAAAACAATTATTCATTAAACAGTTATAATTTACATTAACAAAAAAAGCACCAACTTTGTGATATGATGACCTCCCAGTAGACAGTGTAAATAATTAAAAGCACTGTTTGCTGAGGAGGTTTTTCTTATGGGAAGA
>NZ_JBEHVX010000136.1:0-3541 GCF_040227455.1 Catenibacterium sp. RTP21428st1_D7_RTP21428_210409
GACAAATAGTCTATATCCTGAATATTTCTGCTCCACACTTCTCTTAAATAGTTACCTGTAGATTATGGGTATTCAAATATTCTGATTATTTCAATAAGTGTACACAGAGTAAATAACAACATTGTTACCTATATTAAAAAAGTCCTCCCTAAGGAGAACTTATTAGCCAAGATATGCTTCTCTAACACGTGGGTTATTTGCAACATCATTCGCTTCACCTGATACAGTAATATTACCTGTTTCAAGTACATAAGCATGATCTGCGATAGAAAGTGCTTTATTCGCATTCTGTTCTACAAGAAGGATAGTAACGCCTTCTTTTTCATTAACTTCTTTAATGATATCAAAGATTTCATTGACAAGAATTGGAGAAAGACCCATTGATGGTTCGTCTAATAGTAATAGTTTTGGTTTAGACATCAAAGCACGGCCCATTGCAAGCATCTGCTGCTCACCACCAGATAATGTACCAGCTAACTGTTTCTTTCTTTCTCTTAAACGTGGGAATAATGTATAAATATGTTCAAGGTCATTCTTAATACCATCTGCATCATTACGAAGATAAGCACCCATTTCTAGGTTATCAGCAACACTTAACTGGGCAAAGATACGACGTCCTTCAGGAACCTGTGCTAGACCTTTAGAGACAATCTTATGAGCAGGAGTCTTCATGATGTTTTCACCATTAAAGATAATATCACCACTCTTACCATTTAATAAGCCAGAGATGGCATGCATTGTACTTGTTTTACCTGCACCATTGGCACCAATAAGTGCAACGATTTCACCTTCTTCTACATTAAATGAAATCTTCTTAATCGCATTAATGACACCATAATGTACTTCAAGATCCTTAACTTCTAATAACATCTTTAGCCCTCCTCTTCATTGCCTAAGTAGGCAGCTACAACATCAGGGTTGTTTCTAATTTCTTCAGGTGTACCAAAAGCAAGTACTGTACCAAAGTTTAATACTGCAATCTTTTCACAGATACCCATAACTAACTTCATATCATGTTCAATAAGAAGAATTGCGACTGAGAACTTTTCTCTTACAATCTTAATAGTTTCCATTAATTCAGCTGTTTCTGTAGGGTTCATACCTGCAGCAGGTTCATCTAATAATAATAGCTTAGGTGCAGTCGCAAGTGCTCTCGCAATTTCAAGCTTTCTCTGTTTACCATAAGGAAGGTTCTTTGCCTTTGATTGTGCAAATTCTTCTAGATGGAAAACACGCAATAATGATAAAGCCTCTTCCTGCATAGCAGCTTCAGACTTCTTATATTTAGGTGTATGGAATAATGTATCAAAGACAGTGTAAGGATGGGAATAATGTAGTCCTACTTTTACATTATCAATAACACTCATTTCCTTGAATAAACGAATATTTTGGAATGTTCTAGCGATACCAGCTTTAGTAAGCTTAATTGTATTCGCTTTTTTAATAGGATGTCCTTCAAAAAGGATACGACCACTTGTTGGCTGATAAACACCTGTTAATAGGTTGAAGACAGTTGTTTTACCTGCACCATTTGGACCAATTAAACCAAATAACTGGTTCTTATCGATTTCAAAGTCAAATTCATCTACGGCCTTTAATCCACCAAACTGAATACCAAGACCTTCTGCTTTTAATAATGGTGTACTCATTCTGGCTTCACCTCATCTTTCTTTTTAAAGAATGGAAGACGTTCCATGATCTGTTCGCCTTTACCAGTTCCTTTTAAAATCATAGCGGCAATTAATACAATTGCATATAACAACATTCTATACTGTGAGAATGAGATCAATAATTCTGGAATTATAGTAAGCACTATAGCTGCAATAATAGAGCCTTTTAAGTTACCCATACCACCAAGTACTACCATAACTAGAATTTCAACTGATTTGTTGAAGTCAAATCCTTTAGGAAGGATAACTGTATAATAATGTGCATATAAGCCTCCTGCAAGTCCTGCAAAAATAGCACTGACTGCAAAGGCAAATACTTTATAATAACCAACATCAATACCAGATAATTCTGATGCTGTTTCATCTTCACGAATTGAGATGATGGCACGTCCATGTCTAGATTTCACAATTGAATATACGACAAAGATTGTGATAATCATTGCGATAAAGACATAAACAAGATTTGTATTCATAGGAATACCAATTAAACCTTTTGCACCATTAGTGATTTCAAGGTTATTCATAATAACACGGATGATTTCATTGAAAGCAAGAGTGATAATACAAAGATAGTCACCTTTTAATCTTAATACTGGAATACCGATAATTAAACCAATAATACCAGCTGCAATCGCACCAATAAGTAATGATACAATAAATGGAAGATTTAAATAAATACTAATTAAAGCTGATGTATAAGCACCTACTGACATGAAACCAGCATGTCCTAAAGTAAGCTGACCTAAATAACCAGCTGCTAAGTTAAGTGATACAGCGAGGATAATATTAATACCACAAAGAATTAATACACCCTGCCAATAAGAGTTAATAACAGATGTAGCTGTTCCTATCATCAATACCGCAAAGATCACAATTGAAAGAATAAATGATCTGAATAGTTCGTTTTTTAATAGTTTTTCCATAGACTACACCTTCTCTCTTACATTCTTACCAAATAAGCCTGCTGGCTTAACTAATAAGACAAGAATAAGAATACCAAATACAACCGCATCAGAGAAATCTGATGAGATATATGCAATAGTAAGTGATTCTGCAACACCAAGCATTAAACCACCTACCATAGCTCCTGGTACACTACCAATACCGCCAAGTACAGCTGCGATAAATGCTTTAATACCTAACATTAAACCGATATATGGAGTAATTAATGAATAAGCACATCCATAAATAACACCTGCAATAGCACCAAGTCCTGAACCAATCGCAAATGTAAGAGATACTGTTGTATTTACATTAATACCCATTAACTGGGCTGCACCCTGGTCTTCTGATACAGCACGCATTGCTTTTCCTAGTTTTGTCTTATTAATAAAGAATAACAGAACAGCAGTACATACAGCTGTTACTACAAGAGTAATAACAGTAATATATTTAATAGAAATACCACCGAGATTAATTGTACCCTTTGGCATAATCTGTGGGAATGTACGAGCCGCACTACCAAAAATTAATAAGAATACATTTTCTAATAAGTAGCTGACACCAATGGCAGTGATCAATACTTCAAGTGAACCTTTACCTCTTAAAGGTTTATAAGCTACTTTTTCTGTTAAAACACCTAAAGCTGCAGTGGCAACTATAGAAAACAAGATTGCTGGAATAGGTCCTACAAAACCCATCGCGATTAATGCGAAATAAGCCCCTGCCATGATGATATCACCATGAGCAAAGTTGATTATTTTCGCAATACCATAAACCATTGTATAACCAATTGCAACTAAAGCATACATACTCCCAGTCGAGAGTCCGTTGATGATTTGGTTGATAAAGTTAATCATAATTTCCTCCATTTCCCCGCGCCTTCGTTGCGCGGACACAAATATATAACCAAACTCAAATCCCCCAAAACT
>NZ_JBEHVX010000137.1:0-3380 GCF_040227455.1 Catenibacterium sp. RTP21428st1_D7_RTP21428_210409
AATCATTTTACTGTTTATATAGATAAAATTGAGGGTAGTGTATTTATGCTATGTGATATAGATTTTTGACACTACCAGAAAAAATAGGAGGTATAATTATGAAATTCGGAAAAGTATTATTCGGTGTAGGATTAGGCGTTTTAGCTGGTTTATTATTTGCACCTAAGAAAGGTAGCGAATTAAGAGAAGATATTAAAGCTAAATCAAAATCTACTTATGACTATTTAACAAGTCTTACTAGAGAAGATGTTGAAGCTAAGTTAGGAGAAACAATTGAAAATATTAAAAAGTCAGTAGATGAATTTGATCCTGATGATTTTAAAGAAACTACTAAAGAAAAAGTAGATGAAGTACAGAAAAAGTTAGAAATTCTAGCAGAAAAAGTAAAATCTAGTGAAAATTTTGAAAAGGTGAAAGGTTCAGTTGTAGAAGTAACTGGACGTGTGAATCAGAAAATCGATGAAGTGAAAACAATGATTAATGATAAGGCTGCCATGATTGATGAAGATGTGATTGATCAGCAAATTGATGATGTTGAAAAACAGCTAGATGAAATGATTGAGGAAATCAAGGACTAGTATGAAGAAGAAAGTAACAATCTATGATGTTGCAGAAGCAGCTGATGTTTCACTTGCAACAGTTTCAAGAGTAATTAATGGTTCAAATGTTGTAAAGCCTGCAACAAGAGAACGTGTACTTGAAACAATAAAACGACTCGATTTCAAGCCTAATCAGATTGCAAGAGGTCTTGCAACTAGTAAAACTACAACTATTGCAGTTGTATTCCCACAGTCACTATTTGGACATGTAAAAGATATGATTGGTGGTATTGGAGATACTGGACGTACTTTAGATTTCAATATCATTATGTATACAACTGATGAACTTGGTTTAGGTAACCCGATTGAAGAAGTAATTGAGAAAGTTATTAAATCAAGAGCTGATGGTGTTGTATTATTTAACAATAACTGTATTGATAAAGAAATTGATCTCATTAAAAAATACCGTATTCCTGCAGTTGTTGTTGGATATAAGATTTCTGATGAAGATATCTGTTCTGTATATGTTGATGCAAAGAGTATTGCATATGATATGACTAAACAGTTTATAGAACAGGGTAAAAAGGATATCTGCTTTGTAAGAGCTACTCAAAACTTAGTTGATTTAAATGATTTTGCGAAGGGTATTGAAGAAGCATTTAAAGATAGTGGTGTAACACTTCCTGAAGATTATATTGTGGATGTTTCCAACCACTATGAAGAAAGCTACCCTCAATTAAAGGAATATTTTGATACTCATAAGCATGATGTTGTTTTAACAGGCTATGACAAGGAAGCAGTCGCTGTTGTCAATGCAGCAATTGATCATGGTATCAATGTGCCTGAAGATATGCAGGTTGTTGGTATGATGGATACAAGTTATGCGACTATTTGCCGTCCACCTCTTACTACTATTCATGTCCCTGTATATGATATGGGTGCTATCGCAATCAGACTTCTTACAAAGATCTTAAATCATGAAGAAATTGATGAAGCAGAAGTGCCAATGCATTATACATTCATCAAGCGTGATACAACTAAATAACCAAAGAAGGATGCTGAGGCATCCTTTTTAACTGGTTTAGATTGTGCTAAAATAGTATCGGTCATTATAATTACTGGGAGGATTATATATGATTAAAAATCAATCTGATACTGCAAATATATTACGAGAAAGAAGTAAACTCAATAAGCGCTTGGCTTATGAAGGTTTACTTGTTGGTATCGTGTCAGGTGCTGTCTGTATCGCTTATCGTCTTGTTTTATCAAATGCAGAATCTATTTATTTTACTATAAGGGACTTTGTCGCACATAACGTGTCTTGTTGGCCTTTGTGGATCATTGGCCTTATTGTATTAGGTCTTATTATTTCAATCTTTTTAAAGTGGGAACCTATGATTGGAGGCTCTGGTATTCCACAGCTAGAAGCAGAAGTACAGGGACGTATTGATGAATGCTGGTGGAGAGTCTTACTTGCGAAATTCTGTGCAGGTGCACTTGCACTTGTAGGCGGCTTATCATTAGGGAGAGAAGGTCCAAGTATCCAGCTTGGTGGTATGATTGGCAAAGCTCTTGCGAAAAAAGGCAAACGTGTAAAAACTGAAGAACGTTATTTAATGACAGCAGGTGCTGCAGCAGGCTTATCAGCCGCATTCAATGCACCTCTTGCAGGTATCATGTTTGCTTTGGAAGAAGTTCATAAGAACTTCTCTACAAGTGCACTTGTTTCTGTGATGATTGCATCTATTACTGCGGATTTCTTAAGTAGAAATATCTTTGGTTTATCACCTACTTTAGCTTTCTCAATCAAAGAAACATTCCCTTTGAAGAACTATATCTGGGTTATTATTCTTGGTATTGTCGCTGGCGTATTAGGTGCTTTCTATAATAAGGTTACAATGGGAACTATTAAACTTTATAAGAAAACGCCATTCTTGAAAAAACATCAAAGAGTCATTATACCTTTGGTGTTATCTGGAATTTTAGGATTTTATTGTCCACTTGTCATGGGTGGAGGACATAAACTTGTAGAATATCTCAATGAACCAAATCTTGTTTTATCTACTCTTGTCTTATTATTTATATTAAAATTACTTATTTCGTGTGTTTCATTTGGATCAGGTGCTGCTGGAGGAATCTTCTTCCCACTACTCATTCTTGGAAGTCTCATTGGTGCAAGTGTAGGTAAGATTGCTATTATGTGTGGCGTTCCTTCTGAGTATTTTATGAACTTCATTATTATGGCAATGGCTGCTTACTTTAGTGCTATTGTAAGAGCACCGATTACTGGTATTGTGCTTATTGCGGAAATGAGTGGAACTTTAAAGATGCTTCTACCAATTTCACTTGTGTCATTTGTTTCATATTATGTGGCCAATCTTTTACATAGTGAACCGATTTATGAAAGTCTTTTAACGAATCTTTTAAACAATCAGCCTTATCATTCTATGGATGAATATGCAGATAGTAAGGAACTCATTGGCTATACAGTTGGTTTTGGTTCAAATGCCTGTGATCACTATATTAAAGATTTACAACTTCCACGTCGTAGCTTAATTGTTTCCGTTATTCGTGGTGGAGAAGAAATTATTCCAAAAGGGGATACAAAGCTCATATCAGGAGACCGTATTATTGTCTTAGTAGATGCATTCCATCTTGATGAAACGAAGCTGATGTTGGAAAGTGTCTTCACAAGCTGATATGTCAACCGAAATTGATAATGTCTCAAAAATAATCAAACATTAGCACCACAACGGTGCTTTTTTTTTGCAGCATAATTCGCAAAGCTGTTTTTTCTCCAAGGATGATCCATTGGAGGAATATACTTTTTCTTTTCTTTCT
>NZ_JBEHVX010000138.1:0-3337 GCF_040227455.1 Catenibacterium sp. RTP21428st1_D7_RTP21428_210409
TTTTTCTAAATTATTCAAACTTATTTTTAAGTTTGTCTTTTTTTATACGTTTTGATTGATTTTTGTTTCACACTTTCTACCAAGTCGATCAATAGACTTAATATACACTTCATCACCTGCCTTCAGCTTTCTTAACATCTTCTTATAATTCTTACGTTCAAAATCCTTACCTGACTGCTTATCAATAAACATCTTACTCTTATCAATACCAGCCTCTTTCATTGCTTCTACCTGTCTATCAATATTCTGGTCTTTAGTAGAAACTCTAATATAAGCATATTTCATACCCTTACCTCCATTAATTATGGAGATTATACAAAATATGAGCTTTATATATATTAATAAAAAATTTTACAAGTAAAAAGATTGCCTTTCGGGCAATCTCTTTTATAGGTTTGCATTTATAAAATCTTTGAAATAGTAGTACTGTAGAGCACCTGGATACTTTGCAGTCACTTTACCTTTTTTAATAATAAATGTACAAGGTGTAGAGATATTGACATTTAATTTCTTAGTAAGGTAATTAGAAGACTTTCCTTTTGTATCAACATAATAAATTTTATTTTTTCTATTCTTTGTCTGGTAAGTAGTCATTACTTCCTGGAAAGACTTCATAGCACTATCAGAACTATCACCTGCAACAAGAATGAAACTATCCTTGTTTTCAATCTTCTGTTCAAACTTAGTGCTTGATAAAGTTGTATATGTTGCATATGTTACCTGACGATAAATAAATAATCCAAGGAATACAACAAGTACTAATCCAAAAACACTGATTTCACGTGCAAATTTCTTGATAAAATCTTTCATAATTCTTGTACGCCTCCGTTTAAATATTGTAGCAAATTCTACCCTTTATGACAACATCTTATTGTTTCACTTTACTGTATAACAATGGTATAATAGGACCATTAGGAGGATGTACAAATGACTAAAGTAGTAAAAACAAATAAAGCACCAGGTGCTATTGGACCATATAGCCAGGGAATCGATATTGGTAATATGATCTTCTTTTCAGGACAAATTCCATTAGATCCTGAAACAGGCGTGATGCCAGAAGGCATCGAAGCACAGACTAGACGTGCATTAGATAATGTAAATGGTTTACTTGAAAGTCAGAATCTTACATTCAAGAATGTTGTGAAAACAACTGTATTTTTAGATAATATTAATGATTTCGCAACTATGAATGGTATTTATGCTGAATACTTTGAAGAACCTTATCCAGCAAGAAGTGCTGTAGAAGTTGCTAAACTTCCTAAAGGTGCTTTACTAGAAGTTGAAGTCGTTGCAGTAAAATAGACTTTCTCATCCGAGAAAGTCTTTTTTTATGCTTAAAACCTTGAAAATAATGAGAATTGTGCCATAATCAAAAAGACAATAAAAAAGGAGATTATTATGTTACTCTATTTAAAAACTATTTTGTTTGGTATTGTAGAAGGTATCACTGAGTGGTTACCTATCAGTAGTACTGGACATATGATTTTATTAAATGAATTTGTGAAATTAGATGTTTCTAAAGATTTCTATTCTATGTTCCAGGTTGTAATTCAGTTAGGTGCTATTCTTGCAGTAGTAGTTATCTATTGGAATCAGATCTGGCCATTTAAGAAGAATACAAATCCAATGGTAAAAGGTTTCTTTAAATATGTAGATAGAGATATCTTTGATTTATGGCTTAAGATCATCTTTGCATGTATCCCAGCAGCAGTAGTAGGATTATTATTTGATGATGTATTTGAAGCATTATTCTATAATCCACCTTGTGTCGCTCTAGCATTAATTGTCTTTGGTATTGGATTTATCGTAATTGAAAATAGAAATGCATCACTAAGACCTAAAATTAACTCTTTAAAAGCTATTAATGGTAAAACTGCTTTCTTAATTGGTATGTTCCAGTTAATTGCAGCTATTTTCCCAGGTACATCTCGTTCTGGTGCGACAATCCTTGGTGGATTAATGTTAGGTGTTAGCCGTACAGTTGCTGCAGAATTTACATTCTTCTTAGCTATTCCTGTTATGTTTGGCGCAAGCTTATTAAAACTAGTTAAGTTTGGTCTTGCATTTACAGCTTCACAGCTTGCAGTATTAGGACTTGGTATGCTTGTCGCATTTGTATCATCAATTTTAATCATCAAGTTCTTAATGAGCTATATCAAGAAGCATGACTTCAAGGTATTTGGATGGTATAGAATTGTATTAGGACTATTAGTACTTGCATATTTCTTTATCATTAAATAAAAAAACAATGGCGCGAGCCATTGTTTTATTTTTTCTTGATTGTGATACCAATCTTTCTTTCAACCTTTGCAAGTTTCTTTCTTGCGATTCTTCTTGCTTTTTCTGCTCCTGCTTCAAGAACATTATCAAGATAATCACCGTCTAGGATTTCATTATAACGGTCCTGAATTCTTTGAAGTTCATTACCAACAACTTCTGCAAGATCTTTCTTGAAATCCCCATAACCTTTACCTTCATACATTGTTTCAAGTTCTTCAATAGTCTTACCCGAAATAATAGAATAGATTTCAAGTAGGTTAGAAATACCAGGTTTGTTTTCTGGGTCAAACTTCACATGTGAATCACTATCAGTCACTGCAGATAAGATCTTCTTCTTAGATACATTAATTGGATCTAATACATAAATACATCCTTTACCATTAGGTGATGATTTACTCATCTTCTTAGTAGGATCCTGTAAGTCCATAATACGTCCACCTACTTTAGGAATAATAGGTTCAGGAAGCTTGAAAGTATCACTATAACGGCTATTAAAACGTTCTGCTACATTTCTAGCAAGCTCTACATGCTGTTTCTGGTCTTCTCCTACTGGTACATAGTCTGGATCATACATTAAGATGTCTGCATTCATTAAAGAAGGGTAGTTGAAGATACCAGCGCCAATATGTCCACCTTTTTCTTCTGCTTCAAGTTTCTTTGATTTATATTGAGTCATACGTGATAATTCACCCATAGAGACCATGCATCCTAAATACCATCCAAGCTGAGCATGTTCTAAGACATCACTCTGTAGGAATAAAGTCACCTGTTCAGGATCTAATCCAGCTGCAATATATAATGCGATTAAATCTTTTGTATTTTTTCTTAAATCCTTAGGTTCCTGGTAAATAGTCATTGAATGAAGATTAGCAACAAAGATAATCATTTCATATTCATTCTGGAACTGTACAAATGGCTTAATAGCGCCAATGTAGTTACCTAAAGTAACACGTCCTGTAGGTTTAATACCACTTAACATTCTTTTCATAATTTCCTCCATTTCCCCGCGCCTTCGTTGCGCGGACACAAATATATAACCAAACTCAAATCCCCCAAA
>NZ_JBEHVX010000139.1:0-3270 GCF_040227455.1 Catenibacterium sp. RTP21428st1_D7_RTP21428_210409
CAGATTTAAAGGTGCTGTTTCCAAGACCCCCAAATATTTAGAGCGAAGGTCTGACCCCCACAAAAATTAAAGACCCTAATAACTAGAACGTCTCTTCTTGAGACGTTCTTTTATATGTTATAATCGAGTAGGGTGATCTATATGGCATGGATACAATTACTAATAGACGGTGGAATAGGTTTGATATTAATTATATCTGGAATACTTATGAATATGATTTCTAATAAACATAATAAACAATGTACAAAAAGTGTAGAAGGAAAAGTAATTAGCTATAGTTTTCCAGGAGAATCACATATGTATCCAATAGTGGAATATGCAGTAGATGGTGTAACTTATAAGACTAAAAAGAAATACAAAGGAATTAAGTCTATCAAAGCATCAGGTATACCACTACCAGTTAAATCTAACGCTTTTGAGGATGAAAAAGGATATTTGCATATCAAATCAGGGGCTATTATAAATGTCCGTCAGATGGCAGAAAAACTATGGCCTATCAATAGTAAAATGATTGTTTACTATAATCCAGATAACCCAAAAATATGTTATGTAGACAGACCAATTTATAATAGTTTTGCATCTAAGATGTTTATAATTATGGGTAGTGTTGTAATAGTTATAAGTATTATTGTATTTTTCTTAATGCAACTATAAGTCCGTGGCTTTCAATTCGCACGCTTGCGTGTTAGTTGAAAGCCGTATTTCATTTTATATAAAAAACCGTACAGTTTGGTTTCTGTACGGTGGCAGACTATTTGTTAAATATACAAATCGCTGTGTGTGCCTGTGTTGGCAAGTGTCAGTACTAGAACATCTTCTTCTATGTAGTAAATGAGTAGCCAGTCAGGTAGAATATGACATTCTCGATAACCTGTCCAATCTCCAGATAATGCATGGTCACGACACTTATCAGGTAAGGATTCACCAGTTGCAAGTAAAGTGATAATTTTATTTAATAATTCGATTTTTAACCCACGCTTTATAGCACGTTTATAATCTTTTTTGAAACTGTTTGTATATTTGATGGTATATTTGTTTTCTTTCATCTTTTTAAATCATCAAATAATTCATCAAGGTCATTATAACCTTTTACGGAAGGATCTTTTGCAATTCTTTTCGCTTCTAACATAGCCGCAACAGTTTCTTTGTTAGGTTGTTCTATATTTATTTTGAATGGAATACCACCCTCACGAAGTGACTGGCGTACAAAGATATTAAATGCTGTAGTAAGATTCATACCTAATTCAGAAAATAGTACGTCTGCCTGTGCTTTTAATTCTGTATCCATACGAATACTTACATTTGTTGTATTTCCAGCCATACAATCAACCCCTTTCTAAACACATTTTATATTAAATGCACGAATAATTCAATATATTGCACCTTAAATGAATTACATCTTAGTTATCAAAAAAGTATGAATCGAAACATATCTAAAATGCAAGTGATGGTATAGAAAAGAAAGGGAGATTTAAATATCCATAATTTACAAGTAAATCCATTAATGAAATTATTTTTATACATAAATGCCAAGAAAATTGAAACTGTCATATCTTATTTTGACAATTACCTGTGGAATGCGGGTATTCAAAAAAATATATTATATCTAATTCGTTTAAACCATTTAAGTACATATCTATCATTCCAATAAATAAATCATAAGTTGATATAAGCATACTATTATACTATAGTTATTACATAACGTAAGTTCATACTTACGCAAGGGAGGCATATAATGAATAAAGATCTTACAAAAGGACCTGTTGTAAAATCAATGCTGTTGTTTGCGATACCTATGATACTAGGAAATCTCTTACAACAATGTTACAACATTGCGGATACTTTAATAGTAGGGCAGTTCTTAGGAAAAACAGCTTTAGCTGCAGTCGGTTCTTCTTTTACTCTAATGACCTTCATTACATCTATTATATTAGGCTTGTGTATGGGTAGTGGTGCACTCTTTTCTATTAGATTTGGACAAAGAGATAAACAAGGATTAAAACAGGATCTATGTGCTTCCTTCTTCTTTATCGCCTTCATATCCATATTACTTAATATCATTGCTTATATATGTATAGATGCACTTAAACTCTTCTTAAGCGTGCCTCATGAGGTATGGGGTGATATGAGATGTTATCTCTCATATATCTTTATGGGAATCATTGCGATATTCTTATATAACTTCTTTTCGGCTTATTTAAGATCTATTGGTAATTCAGTCATTCCACTTATCTTTCTTGCCATCTCTTCTATCTTGAATATTATTCTAGATCTCTATTTTGTACTTGTATTAAAGATTGGAGTAGGGGGTGCAGCCCTTGCCACAGTACTTTCTCAATATGTATCAGGTATAGGCATCATGCTTTATACACTACTTAAATATAAAGAAGTACTTGTAATATTTAAAATCAGTTACTTAAAAAGAGAAAGAATCAAACAGATCATCTCTTTTTCACTTCTTACTTGTATCCAGCAATCAGTCATGAATCTAGGAATACTGATGGTACAAGGGTTAGTTAATAGCTTTGGTACAGTTGTTATGGCTGCATTTGCAGCTGCAGTAAAAATAGATGCTTTTGCCTATATGCCAGTACAGGACTTTGGAAATGCTTTTTCTACATTCATTGCTCAAAACTATGGTGCCAAAGAAAAAGAAAGAATACAAAAAGGACTCAAAGAAGCTGTTCGTATCTCTTCAATATTCTGTATAATCATTTCTATTCTAGTTTATATATTTGCGAAACCTTTAATGATGATTTTTATAGATGCAAATGAAACAAGTATCATCCTAGAAGGAGTACGCTACTTAAGAATAGAAGGTGCATTCTATATTGGTATAGGCTGTTTATTCTTGTTATATGGTTTATATCGTGCTTTAGGAAGACCAGGTATGAGTGTTGTTCTGACAGTATTCTCACTTGGTACAAGAGTCGCTTTAGCTTATATTTTATCTTCTATACCAACACTAGGAGTCATTGGTATATGGTGGTCAGTTCCAATAGGCTGGGCACTTGCAGATCTAGTAGGATTAGTATACTACAAAATGAATAAACATAATCTGTTAAGTTTTGAGGGAGGATTATAATGAAATATGCTGGTATTAAGTGATACATCTAAAGGTTAACAGGAGCTTCTCCTGTTTTACATATTGACAGAGATTAACTCTGTTTGATTAAATTGTGGTAGGGAGGACGAAGTGTGAAACAAAAATCAATCAAAACGTATAAAAAAAGACAAACTTAAAAATAAGTTTGAATAATTTAGAAAAAA
>NZ_JBEHVX010000140.1:0-3043 GCF_040227455.1 Catenibacterium sp. RTP21428st1_D7_RTP21428_210409
TTCCCATAAGAAAAACCTCCTCAGCAAACAGTGCTTTTAATTATTTACACTGTCTACTGGGAGGTCATCATATCATTTATTGTCGTGAGTTTTTTCTTTGAGTAAGATTCTATTCATTTAAGTATTCATAGAGCACTTTGAAATATTGCTCATAATCTTGATGCTCTGCTAAGCCTGAAACTTGACCATCACCTGCTTCAATAATTTTCCATGAACCATCTTCTAATTCAGCATAGTCAACAGTATAATATCCACTTTCTAGATGACTATACTTTTCTAATAATTGTTGAGGTGGTAATAATGCATTTATAGATTGTCCTGAATTTCTAGTGATAGTTGCTATTTTGTTGTTTATATAAAAGACCCTGTATTCATTGGTGTGGTCACCATAATACTTTAGGCTAAGATATTCCTTAATACATATTCCACCCGTCAACAAATTACCACGATACTTATAAAAGACTTCCATCCATTGATCAAATTCTTCCTGTGTAATATCTTTGTCAAAATATTTAGGAAACTCTGTACCCTTTACAGATTTAACAAAGTCTTTAACCATAAATCTACCAAAAGTATGTTTAATACTATCAATATTAATCTGAGTATAAAGAGGATATATTTCCATTTTTGCAGTATCCTGTTTTAATAGTTCATATACATTAGGGAAAATATGCATTAATTCATATTCTTTTGGAGTAGTTATTAAACGGATATTGTTTTCTAGAAGACATTGATAAAACCTTTCATACTTTTCTGGATTCATCATATATCCTCGATATACTGCAGTTCTTTCTACTTGAGGTATATCTTTGATAACTAATTGGTCTTCTTCAAACCATTTATCATATCCAAAAAGAATTATATCAAATAGTCCTGTTGATTT
This sequence comes from Catenibacterium sp. RTP21428st1_D7_RTP21428_210409, assembly GCF_040227455.1. Lineage (NCBI taxonomy): Bacteria > Bacillati > Bacillota > Erysipelotrichia > Erysipelotrichales > Coprobacillaceae > Catenibacterium > Catenibacterium sp. RTP21428st1_D7_RTP21428_210409. The sequence goes on from NZ_JBEHVX010000140.1 coordinate 884, forward strand.
TACTGCATCATATTCAGCCTGTAAATCTTCATCTACTTTTGAGACATTAAAATAACTAGATGGGAATAAAATTAAATCAACCATATAAACCTCCTTAAAAATGTTTTACATTCGTACATATCAATATCTTATTCTAACTTTCCATATTCATTGATATATTCTTCGCCGTTTCCTATATCTACTTTCTAGCAATATTCTCAACATCTGCATCCAATGTTTTAAGTCTTTCAAGCCATCGTACAATCGTACCATCTTTTAAGAATGCGAGTATTGTCCCATCACAAAATCTTTCTGCGCGTATAGCACCATAAATCAAAGCAACAACACATTTAGCGTCTAAATCGTCAACCACTGCTGTTTCCATTGATTTCGCATTCCATTTGATACCATTTTCTTCAAGGACTTTTTGATAACTATATAATCCTACCTCTTCGTACTTATCTACAAATGAAAATACATCATCAATAAAATGGTCAACAACACATGAATAATTCACAAAAGGGAACTGAAGTGGATGTTCTGGTGTTCCATCATTCTTCTTATCAATAATCCATGTACCAAATTCTATTCCTGTGAATTCGTCTAAATATTTAGTTAAACTTTCATACATATAAATCACCCCTTAATAATCTTCATCTGTTTCATCAAATCCATCATCTACACCTTGTCTATAAGAAGGATCAGTATGGTATCTATCATGATCATAATCACCATCATCTACTGCTGAATTATACCCATCATCATAACTACTAGATGATTCACTTGATCCATAACTATTGTATTCCTTCTTAGGTTTTGATGGAGTGTAAGTGCTTGGTCCAGGTTTATTTAGTTCATATACTAATTCACCATCAATAGTGAGCTTATCATAATACTGTTGATTTTCTATTTCATAGTTATGCTTGTCACCAGATAATTTCATTATAAATCTATCATCTTCTTGAAATAACACAATTATTCCTTCTGATTCAAAAGGTTCACCATTCCAAAATATTTTAGATTCATTCTCATAATAATTCTTATTCCCGTTTACTTCTAATATCTTGTAGAATAAGTCTTTTGCACCACGTTTAGAGCCAATAGCTGATTCATAATAATCATCAACTGTATGACTTGAATAAGTAAAGTCTAGGTGATATACAGGTACACCATATGCTTTATTGTATTCAGTGTATGAACAACGATCTACCTTAATAGTTACATCTGGAAGATTGGTTGTTTGAATATATTCTTGTATTTCTGGTACATATTCTTTTTGATACATTTCTGCGACTTCTGTAGTCTTAAAGCCATACTTTAGATAATTAGGTATTGGACCTTTCAAGAAATCTGTAATAAGTATTATAAGCCCTAATAATATTGAAACAATGAAACTAAATAATACGAAATAAAATAATATGTTATCTTTATTGTGATTTTCTTTCATATGATTGATGTTCCCTTCTAGATGTATCTTCTTTCTATAGTTCTATTGTAGTCTATTTAAAAAAGAAATGTATTGAGTTATGATTCTACAATGCCTTTTATGAGGGGTTAATAAAATATTTTTATTTAATATAAAAGAACGGGTGTTAAACCGTTCTAGAGATTTACATATAAATCAATTAGTTGATCAATCTTGTCAGAATTGTTGGTCAGGCATATCGAAATACTTGGTCAACCCAATCGTAATATGTGGTAAACTAAAGTAGAATAATCAAACAAATGTCAAACCATTCTATACATCAATTATATTTTTATTGTATTATTTAACTTATTTTTCAGTATGTTGTGAAATATAATCTTTTACTACAGCTATATCTTCAGAGTGTCTATATCTATTTGTGCATTGAGTATTCTTTGAATATTCCTTCATAACATAATTTATATCTTCTATAGATAATTCAGGTAATTTACCTTTAAAAAAGTCCATAAAACAATCAGCAACATTAAACGCATTATAACCTGGAATATTACCTATCATCAATTTTATATATTCCGAAAGCTCAAAATCATTACATTCCTTAACAACATCATATATTTCTTCTATATACATAGGCGAACAGGAACTATTTTTATTTTTAAAATATCCATATACTGTTTCTTTTTTTGAATACCCACAAACCACAGGTCAGTGAAAATTAAATTTCATAAGCACCGATTAAACGGCGTTCATGAAGC
>NZ_JBEHVX010000141.1:0-2931 GCF_040227455.1 Catenibacterium sp. RTP21428st1_D7_RTP21428_210409
ATATTACCTCCGGTAAGATAATATCAATAAAATGAAAAAAGACAAAATAATTATGTAGGTTTTCCAACATTCTTATGCTGTCTTTTACCTACATTTTTATTTTATCCTTAGCAAACTCCTGGCTTTGCTTTTATGCTGTCAACTTTTTAGGGGCAGTTTTCTGGTATCTGTTTTGTTTATTTCATAAATCATTTTTCATGTTCTTAAGGTCAAATAAATCTATAGAAAGAAAAAAGGATAGGCATCAAAAGTTTGGTGACCGAGATGCTTATCCTGTCAAATAAGAACACTATGATAATAATAAAACTTTCATCTAAAATCAAGCATATTACTGAAAATCAATATAAAAAGATTATTCAATCCCTGAACTTCGATGAACTATCATGCCCTAAATGTAATTCCAAAGATCTTCATGCACATGCATCTTATAGTCGCTATGTTGACATCTTTAAACGCAGTCATAAAGTCACAATACAAAGATTAAGATGTCCTGAATGCTGATCTACTCATGCAGTCCTTATTGAGGATATGATTCCCTATTCCATTGCTTCTTATGACTTGATTGTTGATGTTTTAGCTGGCATAGACTTTCTTGAACCTTCTCATGCCGCTTATCTTAAAGATAAGTATCTGAATTATCCCTTTGATTATGATTCATTCTGTAAAGTGAATACCAGAAAAAATTACCTTAATTTTTTTATGCTTCTTCACATGACTTTTATATAGTACAGCTCTTAAGGAATGATGTTACCTATTTCTATGATCACTGCACTTATGACACTGCAAAGAAACAGCTTGAGAAGATCATAATTGATTTCAGAAGCAGCGCTGTTGCAGAAATGAGTCCGGTTGCGAATACTCTTACCAACTGGAAAAAAGAGATCATCAACAGCTTCATAATTGTGGATGACAAGGCAAACAGAAAGATGAATACTGCCATCGTTGAAAACAGAAACAAGTCCATCAAGCTCCTCAAGCATGCCTCAAACGGCTATCTGAACTGGGAGCGATTTCGCAATCGTATCCTTTATACATTAAATGAGGATACAACCCTCTATTACACAAGTATCAGAAAGGATGGTAAATAATATGAGTAAAGTATTTAAACTTATTGTTGATGAGGATAATGAACCAGTAATACTTGAGGAAGATGAAGTTTTAGAAGATATTCTTATTCGTCTGGAGACTATGTCTCACCGAATTGATGATATTCAGTATTCCCTAATAAAAAAATAACGATGAATCTTCATCGTTAGATTTAGATATTTCTGAAATAGACTTTTAGACTATAAAGAAATAAGGGGTGAGATTCACCCCTTACTGCGTAATAATTAAAATATAGGAAACCCCTAGTTATTTTAAATTACCCACCGTTTTGAACGGCGTTTAAATAATCAAATTGCCAATAAATAGTACTTCTAGCACTACATTGATAATTATCAAATAAATAAAGAGTGCTTTCTTATACTTTTTATAATTATTAAATAATGAAATAACTGCAGATACAACAAGTAGTGAAGCCATAACAAGATAGAGTGCTTCAATGATGATGTTCCCTTTCGCAAGAGTTATTCCAAATACATAAAGTATAACAGCCATTAAGCTTGCTGCAAGAGAGACTATAATGATTTTTCTCTGTTTTTCCATTAAGCATCCCTTTCAAGTTCTTTTAATATAGATTCACCAATACCTGGATTTTCTACATTAAAGTTATCTGCAATAGTTGCACCTATTACTGCATAACTTTCAAGTAGTCCTAAGTTTTTAGGATGATGTAATGATTTGCTGTAGATGAGTAGTGGGACATGTTCTCTTGTATGGTCTGTTCCTTTCCAAGTAGGATCATTACCATGATCAGCTGTAATCATGATTAAATCATCATCATTGATTGCAGCCATTAAATCAGAGAGCTGTGCATCAAATTCTTCAATAGCATCTCCATATCCAATCGCATTTCTACGATGTCCATAAACTGCATCAAAATCTACTAGATTCACAAAGATGAGTCCATGTTGGTTTTCTTTCGCAAGTTCAATTGTCTTTTCCATACCATCCTTATTAGAAACAGTATGAATGCCTTTTGTAATACCTTCATCTACAAAAATATCAGGAATCTTCCCAACTCCTACTACATCTAGTCCTGCATCCTTTAAACTATTAAGTACTGTTTTACCAAATGGTTTTAAAGCATAGTCATGTCTATTAGGTGTACGTTTAAATTCTCCTTTTTTACGTCCTACAAAAGGTCTTGCAATGACACGTCCAACCTTCCATCTTTCATCCATGAGTAATTCTCTTGCAATATGACATGCTTCATATAATTCTTCTAATGGAATTATTTCTTCATTCGCAGCAATCTGGAATACAGAATCAGCTGATGTATAAACAATCCAGTCTCCTGTTTCTAATTGCTTTTCTCCTAAATCATCTAAAATCTTAGTACCACTTTCTGCATAGTTTCCAAGACATTTTCTACCTGTCTTTTCTTCAAATAGTTTTATAAATTCTTCAGGAAAACCTGTATCAGTAAATGTCTTAAAAGGTTTTGTGATTTTAAGTCCCATCATTTCCCAATGACCTGTCATTGTATCCTTCCCATTAGATACTTCTTTTAAAGAGGCAGTAGTACCTAATGGATGTGCAATTGGATGAATACCTTTAAAGTCTCCTAGATTACCTAAACCCAAGCCTTCCATATTAATTACATTTAAACCATCTTTTGCTTCACAAATATGACCAATCGTATTGGCACCTTCATCACCAAATAAAGCTGCATCTTCTGCATGTCCAATACCCATAGAATCACATACAATCACAAATACTCTTTTATATAATTCTTTACTCATCGTCTTTCCTGCCACTCAAAATGTGATTAAATATACTCACATCGAGATAATGTAAGTTCTCACGAACATTACTTACTATGTCACC
>NZ_JBEHVX010000142.1:0-2892 GCF_040227455.1 Catenibacterium sp. RTP21428st1_D7_RTP21428_210409
TTTTGGGGGATTTGAGTTTGGTTATATATTTGTGTCCGCGCAACGAAGGCGCGGGGAAATGGAGGAAATTATGAAACAAAGATTTATTAAATATATATGTTTAAGCATATTAGGAGAAATGGCTATATCGTTTTATATACTTGCTGATACATTCTTTATTGCCCAGGGAATAGGGGATAAAGGACTCACTGCATTGAATCTTGCGATACCTGTATTTAATTTTATTTATGGGATAGGACTCATGTTAGGAATAGGATCTGGTATTAGATTATCTATTTTGAAAATAGATCACAAGCATGATAAAATCAATCAGGTATTTGATCATACAGTGCTTTTAGGACTTGTAATAGGAGTACTTTTTATGATTACAGGAGTATTATACAGTCCTTCTCTTGCAAGAATGCTAGGAGCCAATGATGCGGTATTACAAGATACAGTCATTTATCTAAGAACTATTATGATATTTACACCTGCCTTTATCTTCAATAATGCGCTCAATGCATTAGTAAGAAATGATAACAATCCCGCTCTTGCGACAACAGCTATGATTGTAGCTTCACTGATGAATGTTGTACTAGACTATGTATTTATATTCTTATGTCATATGGGAATGTTTGGAGCTGTTTTTGCGACTTGTCTTGCACCTTTGATTGGCTTAAGTATTCTCTCTTTACACTTCATTAAAAAGAAGAATACATTCCATCCCGTTCAGCTTCATTTTCAGTTCTCTATGATTAAAAGAATTATTAAACTAGGTTTTCCTTCTATGTTGATAGAGATATCAAGTGGTTTAGTTGTTCTTCTTTTTAATACACTTATATTAAAGATTACAGGTAATATAGGTGTTGCTGCTTATGGTGTTGTATGTAATATATGGCTTGTATGTGTTGCAATATTTAATGGTCTTGCAAATGGTATGCAGCCTCTTACTAGTGAATCATATGGTTCTCATGATACAAAGAATCTTATTATGTTAAGAAGAATGACTCTTACTATCTCTTTATTAATATCTTTTACAATTTACTTAACAGTCTTCATAAACTCCTCTATGATCACTTCTCTATTCAATAAGACAAACAATCCAACATTATATACACTAGCAATAGAAGGCTTTAAAATCATGTTTATTGGCTTATTCTTTGCAGGGGTAAACATTGTCTTAACGACATACTTTACTTCAATAGAAAGCGCTAAAATAGCTTCTACACTTATTCTATTGCGTGGTGTAGTTCTTATCGTACCTGCATCTATTATTCTTTCACAATTAGGTATGAAAGGAATCTGGGCTTCATTACCACTATCTGAAATCATGACTACATGTGTAGGACTTACATATCTCAAACTTAAAAGAGCGATTGACTAAACCGCTCTTAAATTCTTTTTCTTAATATTATATAGAGTATGATTGAAAGAAGAGGAATAAGAAGATACATTCCAACTATGATGAACATATTAGAAAGAGTACTAAAGGCTTTTGTCTGTTCATATAACATCATAGACATAGATATTGTGCTATAATGGAGTATCGATATCGCAATGACTTCTACACCTATAAGTAGATAAAATAACTTAGACATCTTTGCCTTTATTAATAGGAATGTAAGGAATAATGATACAATCAATAATGGTAGAAGCTTAAGAAATAAGCTGCTATAAAGAGTTTGAGAAACATTCATAATATTCACCTGCACTTTCGTTTATGTTTTTCCTCTACAATTATTATATGAATTATTTAAGAAGGAGTAAACATATATCACTATTTAGAAAAAAAGTCTATTTATATGTAGAAGTTACAGGAGTCTTGTAACTTACATTAAAATAGATTAAAATACATATAAAAGGGGAATCACTATGAAAGAAACGACTAAATCAATTATCTATGGGGCAACTCCTATAGCACTTTATATCATACAAACTTCATCAACAGAATATGTACAGAAGTTCCAGCATGCACTCACATTACTTACACAGGATCAGAATTATTCTACTGCTATTTCTTTTTCCATTATCTCAAATATCTTAATTGCGATATGTTTTATTCTTATGTTTGCGATGGCAACCAAGAATAATGTCACTAAGCTCATCAGTGCTGTTTATGCTATAGTAGGTCTATTCCTTCTCTTTGACCAATATACTGCCACTATTCAGAATCATCTTTATACAAATGTGATTACACAATTCACATATAATAATATTTCTTTGATTGTGATAACGACAGTAATTATGATTTATAATCTCTATAACCTTCTAAAAAATTAGAAATCAGTGATGATTTCTATTTTTTTATAGCCCATAACCTTTAAATTTATTGATATAAATTATATAATTATTATATATGATGAAAAATATACTAAACAACTAGGAATTAATGCATGTTGGTAATGCTGATTCTATTGATGCTAGGGAGGAAATCTAATGGAAAACGTTATGAACAATACATCAAAGGTATTTGAATCGCACATAAGAATTCAAATGATTGCCAGTTTAAGTGTTGAAGATCTCACTTATAAACAGATGAAAGAGATTCTAGGTTGTACAGACGGGAATATGACAACACATACTAAAAAGCTAATTCAAGAAGGATTTATGGAAGTGAGAAAGGAATTTGTAAATAATAGACCACAGACAACTTATCATTTGACTGATGAAGGTAGAACACAGTTTGAAGAGTATGTAGCTTTATTGAATAAATTAGTAGAAGAGGGAAAAAATGCACAGAAAGTCTGATTTTTATCAGATTTTTTTGAGGATAGTGTAAAATAAAGTTGTAGTAATAAGTAGTAAAGATAGTCATATAGTTCATGATTATATTAACAGGAGGAAGTGTGAAACAAAAATCAATCAAAACGTATAAAAAAAGACAAACTTAAAAACAAGTTTGAATAATTTAGA
>NZ_JBEHVX010000143.1:0-2885 GCF_040227455.1 Catenibacterium sp. RTP21428st1_D7_RTP21428_210409
ATAGTCTATATCCTGAATATTTCTGCTCCACACTTCTCTTAAATCGTTACCTGTAGATTATGGGTATTCAAAAAAAAGTATCGTTTTCACGATTTTTTAAAAAATATTCTATTTCATCGCAAAAAGGTTTATAATTTGTCCGACTAGTCAAATCTGTAGTTAAAATATATGAACGACTTTCGTTTGACGTTTCTATTATGAGATCTACCGGGGCGAATTGGTAAGATTTCATTAGCTATCAGATTCTCTAAAGATGGATTTTTTCCATCTTTTTTGTTTAGAAAACTTCTTACTAAATGACAGGCTCTAGTGAAATTAATCTGATAAATATATTTCTTGTTTCTTTTTTCAATCTTTATCTTCCTTATAAGTCTCTGTGTCAGATTATAAAGAGTAAGACTTATATAAATCTCCTGCTTTATATATTTTCTCTTCTTTGCGTGATGTGAGTTCAAACCTATTGCATACTTTACATGTCTGAAAGAAGTCTCTATACCCCAGCGTTTATTATATAGTTCCTTGATGTCTTCAGATGAGAATTTAGTCCTATCAAGATTAGTAATTATACATTCATATGTATCTTCAGTGATTTTGAATCGAACTGTCCTGCAATTAAACTCATACCAGGGATCTTCTTTAGACATATAGTCAAATCGCATATTAGTAGGACATACTTTATATAGCTGAGGGCATGCTTTTATCATTGATGTACATTTCAGAGTAAGCATTCTAAACACGTCAATATCAAACTCATCATTCGGATACAGCCCTAAAGATCTTGTCATACTGGTTTTAGAATTGATATCCTTGACTCTGACAAGATACTTGTTTCCAGATTTCGCAACATGTTCAAAACCGTTATAAGATTCATATCCTCTGTCTGCTATAAAAATCGCTTTCCTTCCCTGATAACGATCCACAAGCTGGCAGAAAGCATCATTTTCATCCCTTACTGCCTGACCCTGTATAATAAGATCATCATATGATCGCTCAAGGAGATCGTAGCTGGCATTAATATGAAATGCGGAATAAGGCTTATTGGTACCGCCTGTTCTTAGAACTCTTGTTTCTTTATCATATATGGAATTATCGATTGGCAATTCACTCCCATCAATAGCGAGAAGACGATATCCTTTATACAGTATGTCTTCATGAGTTCTATCATTAAACTTATTGAAAATATGTTTAAGAGCATCCACCTTGATTTTATTTCTAGCCTGCACAAACGCAGATGCAGTAGGTGTATCAAGTGCATTATCAAAAGACTTAAACAGTTCATCTCTTAAGGAGCCGTTTTCCATGCAGAAGAGGATTTTGATGGTATTTTGAAAATCCAGTTTACGAGAGCGAATGAAGTCTGTTCTGGAATTTACGCAGAAAATAGAGCGTGAATCGTTCATTTTTTTGATAATGTGATTTAAAGTTTTCTCGAGTTGTTTATAGTTGTCCATAATGTATACCTCCGACGACATCTATAAACAATTGGCCAATAATCAATATATAAATATTGATTATTGGCCTTACATTTTTGGGCTTTTGTCAAGAGCAAATAAAAAAGGCATACATTTTGTTTGTATGCCTTGATAGCTGTCAATTCTTAACTTAATGACATTGCCGTTGCGGTGCTAATGTTTGATTATTTTTGAGACATTATCAATTTCGGTTGACAGGAGGAAAAAAGGCACCTCTTCATATAGATTCGGCTGCATACAAAATTGTGTGTAGCCTTTTTTAATGAATACCTAATTCTGAAAAAAATCTTTTACTCTCTACGGATAATCTTATCCTACAACAATCTTTTCTTTTTAAAATAAATGAGTTCCAGAATAATTGTTATTACTGCAATTGCAATCACTGCAACATATCCGTATTTCCACTGCAGCTCAGGCATATTTACAAAATTCATCCCATACCAGCCGGTCAAAAGTGTAAGTGGCAGGAATAAGGTTGTCACAACTGTCAATATACACATAATTTTATTCTGTTGTGCATCCTGCTGAGATTGATACAGTTCACGTAACTGCAGTATATTTTCTCTAAGCAAATGCACATGGTTATGCAGTCGTTCTGTCCTGAGTGCATAACGATTCCACGATTCTGTATTATGGATAATAGTCAGTCCATCTTGAGACTGTAATAGATCACCAATCATAGCCAGCTGTTCATAATATGCATCCAGCTCAGATAGTTTCTGTCGATACTTTGTAAGAACCGAAAAGAAATTATCCGGAACACCTTTTATAAGCTGATCTTCCATCTTTTCAATTTCTTTTTCCAAATGTAACAAATATAGAAGATCATTTTCAATCATCAGTTCCATCATCTTAAGAAGAACCTGATCCGGCGATTTCAGCTCCTGAAACTGTTCTTCCTTTTTCTCTATCCAGTGTTTCAGTTCCCCACTGTCCTCAATTAAAAAAAGTTCTTTATCTGTCAGGTAAAATCCAAAAACAACATGCGGTGTACGTATTTCATTTTTTTCCGGTACTCGCAAGGTTCCCAGAATACAATCCCGAAACACTTCTGCTTTACAGTATCGGATTGATCTGATACTGTGTAATAATTCGTTATCATGCGGAAAATCTTTCTTCAACTCGCGAAATTCATCTTCCCGTAAGATCGTAAGGAAATGTATATTCACCATAGGATCACTCATACTCCTTTCATCACATTTCTTAACAAACAAGAATACTCTTTATTCTTGTAAAATACAAATAAAAAACTGAAGAATCCCAATACTCTAAAGTGAAAAGTTAAATTCCACTTTAGGCAGGTTAAAGTTGCGTTTAGTCTTTCACATCTTTCCAATTGATTTTACTCTTACAGTTGAATTTACTTTTACACCTTCAATAGTTGAATTTTCTCCTTCAGGTATATAATTACTG
>NZ_JBEHVX010000144.1:0-2528 GCF_040227455.1 Catenibacterium sp. RTP21428st1_D7_RTP21428_210409
TCAGCTTCATGAACGCCGTTTAATCGGTGTTTATGAAATTTAATTTTCACTAACCTGTGGTTTGTGGGTATTCAAATTAATTTTTATATAAATTATGTTTTCTATGCACAAAAAATGTATTCTGTACAGAAATTAATGAAAGTAGTATTTGTTTCTCGCTAAATCACAAATATATATTATTAAAATAGTTTTAATACAACTGATGAGAAAATATTTTAAATAAATAAAATTATCTTAATATAATATCATTGATACAAAGAGTTAGAGTTTATTTATGATAGTTATGCCATATTTTTGTTACTTAAGTTATTTTTATTAATTCGTTTATAAAAAAATGATATTTTTAGTTTGTCGACAGGACAGGAGTTGAAAAATATGAAGAGCATATATCATGAAAAGATAATCGAAAGAATTGTTAATAATATTGATAATCAACAATTTAATGATTTTACAGAGTTATTTGATTATATTATGTTGAATCGTTATCTGAGTGAATATTATAAAAATAATACAGAGAAAAGTGAGCATTACAAAGATACCTGTAAAAACTCAATAGAATATTTAATAAATAACTTAAAAAAATTTAATATTCCTATGGGTGTTTGGTATGGTTTTACAGGATTGGCTTATGTAATAAGGGATATATATGGAAAATGTAAATCTCTAGATACAATTGAAGAATTTGTAAAAAAACAGTCATTGAGATTAATTGTACATGGAATAAAAAGAGATAGTTTATTTAATGGTGAATATGATTTGTTAAATGGCTTGACAGGGATACTAAATTATTTTCTTGTATATAAAACTGACGAGGAAAATTATATAAAAGAATGCTTACAGTGGATGGTTAATCTATTTGATAATAATAAAATTGAATTCTCGGATAAATTGATAATCAGAAATGATTTTATAACAAATCCAATATTAAAAAAAGAATATAAACATGGATATATTGATTTAGGTACAGCTCATGGGATGATAGATTTTTTATATGTATTTTCTTTGGCTATCAAGAAAGGTATTACTTGCAAAAATTTAGATTTAGTCTTTAACAATTTATTAAATTATTACATAGAAATGTTTAATAAAAATGAATGGGAATGGCCTTCATTGATAGAAATAGAAAATAAAGATAGAAAAATTGTTTATAAAACAAGATATTCGTGGTGTTATGGAAAATTAGGAATAACAAGATTGTTATATAATATAGCGAATAACATTAATGATAAACAGTTAAAAAATAACATGATTGATGAAATGAAAAAAATTGATTTGAATTATTTAGAAAAATTAGAGTTGATTTGTCCAACATTTTGTCATGGATACTCTGGATTATATCACATAGTGAACTTGTTTTATAGGGAAACAGAAGACGACTATTTTAGAAAATTAAGTGATAAAATTGAAAAAATAATCTGGAATATGGGTGATGCGAAAAATAAGTATTATTTTTATAAACATGATTTAAATGAAAGTGAAAGAAAAGATATATACGAATATGAAAGATTGAATTCATTAGATGGAGTTATTTCTGCGATAAATATATATATATTAGAAACAAAAAATAAAGAAATATCCTTGATGAGATTTCATGGCATGACAAATGTTAAGATGATTTTATATCAAGTTTACCAAAATACATTTATATATATTTGTGCAATTACTATTGGTGTTATGATTGGTTATTGTATTACACCACATATTATTGAGTTTTTATATGGTCTATTAAATATTAACAATTCAGTTGTAATAGTTAGTGAAGTTTTTACGGAATCTCTTATAGTAATGTTTTGTTTATACATTACTTCTCTTATATTAAATGTTGGGTATATGTATCGTGGAAATTTGGTAAAAATGTTAAATAACGCTAGACAAAACAAATATAGAAAATCTACAGTCTTTGGAATATCTAGTAAGTTTTATTTGATCATATTTATTGTTGGATTAATGCTCACCTTATTTAATGAACATACTTCAGTGGGTTATATATTGTATTCTATATTAGGTTCAATTGGAAGTTATGGTATTATAAAATATTATTTACCTGAATTGATAGAAAGGTTGAAACGTACAAAATGGTTAAATAATACAGAAAAACTTGTTGTCTTTGGAAATTTGTTTTTAAAATTTAGATTTAATGGATTATTAATTCAAACGTTTATATTATTGACTATTATTTTGATAACGTTAATCTGTTTTAATTTAAACAATAACATAGAGATGTATAGAACGATAATTGCTTATATAATTATGCTACCAATGATTATTTTTTGTATCACATATAAGAATCTGATAATGATTAAAAAAAATAAAGAGTATTTAAGATTGATAAATAGAATGGGAGTAGTCGATAAATCTCAAAAAACATTAATTAAAAAAGAATGGCTATATTTTTATTTGGTTATAACTTTTTTACCAAGTGTATACATTATTCCTATTCTTGGTAGGATAGTGTAAAATATTTTGTGTAAAATATGATTTTTCAATTATAGAAAATGGACATATTTCCTAGTAAAATTAAGTCGACC
>NZ_JBEHVX010000145.1:0-2296 GCF_040227455.1 Catenibacterium sp. RTP21428st1_D7_RTP21428_210409
TAATGGTAAATCCACGATTGAACAATTAAGGAGAGTTACTTTTTTTGTTTCCTCCTCGTCATTTCATATTGTCTATATTCATTATTATAGAACATAGAGTTCTCTATACATTCTTGTAAATCATTTGGATTTTCACTACTTGCATAAACAGGACTACCTAATGTAGTAACGATAGTTGTAATCAATAAAACTGAAAATATTTTTTTCATGAGCATTACTCCTAATTTCTATGTTTATTTAAATTTATGACTTTATTACATTCACTAACAAGCCTATCATCATGTGTAGCTAAAATAACGATTGCCCCATTTGAAGCACATTCTTTTAATAAGTTAATCACGATTTGTCTATTTTCAGAATCAAGAGAAGCAGTAGGCTCATCAGCATAGATAATAGAAGCATTTTTTAATATCGCCCTTGCTATACCTATGCGTTGCTTTTCTCCACCCGAGAGTACGATTGCTAGTTCAGAATCTCTACCATTTAAACCAACTTTAGCTAATATATTTTTCACAGCTTTACTTTTAGCTTTTGACTTATCTAAGGTAATGTTATATGCCACAGTTTCATCTTCAATAATTCCATAATCTTGATAAATAAATGTCGCATATTTATGCCAAAATTTTGTTTTATCCTTATCGTTCCACTTTGAAGTATCATTACCATTTATCAAAATAGAACCACTTTCTATTGGCTGTATTAAACCTAAACAATTTAATAACGTCGTTTTTCCACACCCAGAAGAACCTGTGAGAGCTACCATATCTCCACTATTCATTGTGTCTGTAATATTCGAGAAAATACGTTTCCCTTTGATTACAACGCTTATACTATTTATTTTAATTTCCATTTTTACACCCCATTTTTTACTCATTTCTTGTTGCTACTTTGTAAAATGCTTGTCTAGTACATATATGATAAGCAACAAAATTACTCAAGCAATATAAAATCAAAATAATAACGCTTACTGATAAAACTGTTATAATTTCTGGTCGTCTTATAACAAAAGAAATTACTGCTCCAATAATTACCGTGATTATTGCAATAAATGATTCGTGCACAAAGGTTTGCATTATTATCTCTCTGTATGATTTTCCGAATGTATGTAACGTAAATATTCGTTTTCTGTTTTCGCTTACCCATAACTGTGCGGTAAGAATACCTGCAAAGATCATAGATACAAGAATTAGAACACAAGCTATCACATAGAACACAGCTTCTTTTGCAAATTTTTGAGCTTGTGAAAAAGCAACATCAGCAATAGTATCTATCGAAACAACGTAATCTTTTACAGGTGTTTTTGCTAATTCAGCTCTCAATAAATTTTCATCTGGAAAAACAACATTACCACTTGAACAAGCAGGTAACATAAAACCTAGTGTGCTCAATGATTGTACCGGATTATCCACTAATATAACTAATGGATTTTTAGCTTGTATAGTGCTTCCACTATAGCCAACATTTGGCGGTAAAGCTAAAAATTTATCTCCGCTAAATTCATAGAAGTTAATTCCGCTAGGCTGGATTTCTTCTGTCTTAGTCCATAAAGGCATTTGAGCCCTTATAAATTCCTGTAGTGGTTTATCTAATTTGTTCAATTCAATTTTATTCAATTCTCCACCACTTTTATTTTCTTCTATTCCAATATCAAAAGAATCAACCCATGATCTATCAGTAACTATTATGTGGTCGTAACCACCGTATTCTTCATCACTTAATTGTATAGATTTATCAATAGATAAAGATAAGGATAAATTATCATTATCTGCCATATTTGCAAAAAAATCATCAACATATGGCAACATTTTATCTGTACTTAATGAATCAATATCGCTGAAAGATATACTAACATTGCTTTGCATATTTTCCCATAAAGAATAATCATTGGATAACTGCTGTAAAATGTAAGCAGATGTTACGGTGCTTGGTACTATCAAAAGAGCTAATATTATTGACATAATGATTATTCGCAAGGAACAGCACCGCCAATCGCATAAAGTGCACCACCTATATCACCAACTGCACCACTAGTCTAAAAATCAGAATATATACAACTGCACCACCTCATGGGTGGTCTTTTTGTACTATCATGATATTGGAGACAATGTCTCTAATATTATGAAAGGAGCCGAAAAATTATGGCCGTAAAATTCAATCTGAGACTGTGCCTGCAGCTAATGGATCAGGGAATTTCTCTTAATACCATTTCCAAGCAATACCACATAAGCAAGCACACCTCATCGAAAGTAAAACGAAGAAAGGAGGAATTAGAATTTGATACTGCAAAATTAGAGTG
>NZ_JBEHVX010000146.1:0-2193 GCF_040227455.1 Catenibacterium sp. RTP21428st1_D7_RTP21428_210409
TTGGGTTTGGATATACGAAAAAGAGCTGTAACGCTCAAGGTAGTAGTAAATACTACCTATTCGTTACAGCCCCTTTTCTTTTCTAATCTTTTTTCTACAGCACGATAAAGTGGTTCTAATAGTTTCTTGTTCTTTTTCTTACATACAAGATAGAAACTATTAGTCGCTTCTTTATCTATGATTGGAATAATCTTTCTATTATCTGGCTTGCCATCTCTTTCTATAGATAAATCAGAAATAAATGTAGGAAGAGTAGAATTCTGAGTCAGATCCATAAATACTTCTCTATTATCCTGAAGAATAAAATGAGTATGAGGCTGTGTTTCTAAATGCATGGGATACCATACACCGATTCTAGAATACAAAAGCATTGTCTGACCATCTAGATTCTTAAAGAATAATGCTTTACTATCTGCAAGAGGATGATCAAGTGCTAATGAGAAATACAATGTTTCTGTATCATATAACTCATAATATAATTCTTTACTCTCAGGAATCTTATTTAATACAACAGCTGTATATAAATCATTCTCCAAACCAGATAATAAGATATTTGGCATTTTAATTTCTGAAGAAACAGCCATGTTTTCATATATCTTTCCTGCATAAGGTATTAAATCCCATAAAGGTGCAGGTGCACATGCTCCAATACTAATTGTATGAGTCATACGATTATATTCACGTACACGAGCAATCATATCATTTGCAGAAAATAATACTTTCTGTGCATAATCAACAGCCACTTTACCAGTCGCATTTAAAGTAATACGATTCTTTTCACGGTCAAAAATAGGAACCTGCAGTTCTTCTTCAAGCTTCTGCATGGCACGAGAAAGTGCTGGCTGAGAGATATGTAATGCTTCAGCTGCTTTAGATAATGTTCCATATTTAGAAACAGCTAATAATTGTTCAACTTGTCCAATTTCAATCATTGAATGTTCCTCCTCACTATGCACCCACATTATAGCATAATACAAAACTGGCATTGTACTTTTCTACTTATTATTAATAGAATAGTTGTAGAGGTGAAGACTATGAAATATACATTTATGGAAAATTTTAAAGACAAAGATCCAGAATTTTATGACTTTTATTCACATTTTATAAGTGAAGAAGTAATCAATGATACCACTTTGGATGATAAGAGTAGATACTTATCTATTACTGCAGTACTTGTAGGCACAAAAGCTCAGGATTTATTTAAGGATATGTTAGATGATTTATTGAAATATCTCACAGCTGATGAAATTCAGGAAGTCCTTTATCAAGCTGTGGCTTATCTTGGTATTGGCATGGTTTATCCATTCTTAAATATTATGAATAGACATGTGAATAAACCATTAAAGAGTGCATCTACCACAAATAGAGACAATCGTATAGAACTTGGTAATGAGAAACAATGTGAACTCTTTGGTGAACATATGAGAGGATTCCAAACAAGTGGTCCTGAAGAAAAACGTCATATCAAGAGATGGCTCGCAGGTAACTGTTTTGGTGATAACTATACAAGAATAGGACTCACTGGAGCACAAAGAGAAATGATTACATTCTGTTTTCTAGCAGCACTTGGTACTGAACCACAATTAAAATCTCATATTGGTGGAAACTTCCATGTAGGTAATGATGCACATTATCTCCTTAATGTGATTTCTAACTGCATGCCATATATTGGTTATCCACGTACTTTAAATGCAATCAGATGTATACATGAAATGGAGAAATAATCATGAATTATACTTTAGAAGATATCAAGAAACAGAGTCCTTATCCTATTGGTAAATTGAATACAGCATATGCTAAGTATTTTGTAGGTAATAGTTATCTCTATTCTATTAATAATCAAGAAGTAAATATTTCTAATGTTACTTTTGAACCAGGATGTAGAAACAACTGGCATATCCATCATGGTGCAGGACAGATCTTATTATGTACTGCAGGAAGAGGGTATTATCAGGAATGGGGAAAACCTGCTCAGGAACTTAATGTAGGTGATACAGTTTATATTGCACCAGAAATCAAACATTGGCATGGTGCAGCACCAGAAAGCTATTTTGTACATATTGCAGAAAGTGTACCAAATGAAAATGCTTCAAACGAGTGGCTTGAAGCAGTGGATGAAGAAGAATATCTAAAATTGAAATAAAACAAAACGATCAGGAAGGGAAGCCTGATCGTTGTTTATTTCAAGAGTTA
>NZ_JBEHVX010000147.1:0-2114 GCF_040227455.1 Catenibacterium sp. RTP21428st1_D7_RTP21428_210409
TTGAAAACCGACAGAGGATTAACGTCCTGCGGGGGTTCGAATCCCTCAACCTGCGCCATTGAATGTTACTCAGGAGAATTCCTGAGTTTTTTTGTATTTTGATTAAGGAGGTATTATATGAGATTTTACCAAGAATTACAATTGAATCAGTCTGGTTCTAAAGAACTCATCAGACAAAGCAAAACAACAAAAGAAAAACTATATCACATAGCAGTTTATCTTTTTAAAATTGCGATCACAGTGGCATTCTGCTTTCTCTTTGTAACATTATTTAGTATTTTATTTGGAAGTGAGAATAGTATTGCTGGAGTGGTTGTTCTCTTATGTATTATGGTATTTAGACAAGCACACTTTGAAATTCATGCAGGACAATCTACAGTGCTTCTGGTGTTATTTTTCATTAATATGACTTTATGTTCACACCTGGCTAATAAACTTTCTCCAGTCGCAGGAATGCTGATAAATATCGTTGCATTAGCTATATTAGTATTCCTAGGATGTCATAATCCATCTATGTTCAATCAATCAACGCTTGTTCTAGGATATTTATTATTATATGGTTATGATGTATCTGGAAAGAGCTATTTGATGAGAATTGCTGGAATGGCTGTAGGTGCAGTTCTTACCTGTATCGTATTCTATCGAAACCATAAGCATAGAACATACGATAAGCATGTAAAACATATATTACAGGAATTTGATCTATCTTCCACAAGAACAAAATGGCAGCTATGTCAGATTATCTGTGTGCCAGTTGTAATATGTATAGCTGAACTTTGCGATATGCCACGTGCTATGTGGGCTGGTATTGCCGCAATGTCTGTGATCTTACCACTTATGGACGATATGCAATATAGAGTACGTAAAAGAATTATTGGAAATATTGCAGGAGTGATCTGCTTTACAGTATTATATTTCCTTCTTCCTTCACCATTATATGCATTTATCGGTGTGATTGGGGGAATTGGAGTAGGTTTTTCTACACAATATAGCTGGCAGGCTGTTTTCAATACATTTGGTGCTTTAGCTATAGCAACACAACTATATGGATTAAAGGGAGCAGTAAGCTTAAGAATAATACAGAATGTATTTGGTGTAGTCTTTGCGTTGTTATTCTGTATTATTTTTCATTGGTTTGTATCAAAAATTAAAGTAAAAGAAGTGTTGTAGGATATAATGAATTCATAAACCTGTTTTGACATAAGGACGTACGAAAATGTACGTTCCTTTTTATCTTGCATATATTGAATCTGTTCCTCGTGAAACATTATATCTAACGAGAATGTCTCAATATGCATCTGATATAAGAACAGCGTGTGTAATATAGCTGGTTTTTACACATAGGGATAAGAATTCACTGCATCTCTTTTGTAATATGCATAAATAAGCGTTTTGAGGCAGTTTTGTATATATATGATAACTGTTTATGTATAATGGTTTATAAAGCTTAGAGAAGCGATATATGAGGAGAAAGTGCCATGAGAACTGAAATGGTTGAATTAACTAATCTCTGTATGATAAAAGATGGAGATAAGTATTTACTGCAGAATAGAGTTAAAAAAGATTGGCAGTGATATACATTTCCTGGAGGACATATAGAACCTGGAGAATCAATTGTACAATCTGCAATAAGAGAAGTAAAAGAAGAAACAGGTTTAACTATGAAGAATCCCCGTTTAGTAGGAGTGAAACAATTCTGGGCAGAAAGTGGAAGATATATAGTATTTTTATTTTCTGCAACTAAATTTACTGGTGATTTAAGAAGTAGTAATGAAGGTGAAGTGGAGTGGTTTACCAAAGAAGAAATGAAAAATATCAATTTAGTGAATTATTTTTTTGAACATTTAGCTGTATTTGAAGGTGATTACTCAGAATATATCTATGAATCTGAAGATTCTATTAAGATTTACTAAAAAAGATATATAAAAAAACATTGATATATAGTGCATATTTTATAAACATAAAAAATAATTTAAAAAAAGGGGTTGCAAAACCTTTGAATTCATTGTATATTATACGAGCAGTTCCGATTGCGAAGTGCCCTGGTGGCGAAACTGGTAGACGCACAGGACTTAAAATCCTGCGGACTTCAAACTCCGTGCCGGTTCGATTCC
>NZ_JBEHVX010000148.1:0-1972 GCF_040227455.1 Catenibacterium sp. RTP21428st1_D7_RTP21428_210409
GTGCTCTCTTATACTACCATCATTCATTTCCTTTGTAAAGACTTTTTTTGATTTTTATTCATTTTTTGTGAAAAAATGTAAAAAAGGGCTTATACGCCCTTCTATTTGCCGATAATCGCATTATTTTCGAGGCATGATGTCATCGCTATCTAATACAATAGTAACTGGGCCATCATTAATTAACGCACATTTCATATCAGCTCCAAAAATTCCTGTTTCTACATGAATGCCTTGGGTTCTTAAACTTTTATTAAAGTAATCATAAAGCGGTGAAGAGATATCAGGCTTAGCTGCATCGATAAAGCTTGGTCTTCTTCCTTTATGACAGTCTGCATATAAAGTGAATTGAGAAATAGAAAGAATAGATCCTTCTACATCTATGAGTGAACGATTCATTTTTTGATTTTCATCTTCAAAGACTCTTAAGTGGATGACCTTTTCCACAAGACGATCTATAATTTCATGAGTATCATCATTATTAAAACCTACAAGAATCATATAACCCTTATTAATGGCACCATGTACTTCTCCATCAATTGTCACACTTGCTTCTTTTACTCTTTGTAAAACAATTCTCATATTACTCTCTCCTTATAAAATCATGTTATAATTATACATGATTCTAAAACGAAAGGAAATAAACTATGATTCATAAGACACTTGCAGATTCCATGCGTCCTATTGGACTAGATGATGTTATTGGACAAAAGCACCTTGTAGGAGATAATAAATTATTAAGACAATTTGTAAAGAAGGATCATCCAATGTCCATTATTTTATACGGACCTCCTGGATGTGGAAAAACAACTATGGCTAAAGCCCTCGCTCATGATTTAAATATACCATATCGTATATTCAATGCCTCTGCTGGTAATAAGAAAGAGATGGACCAGATTATCGCTGAAGCGAAACTTTCAGAAGGTTTGTTTGTGATTGTAGATGAAGTGCATCGTTTAAATAAAGATAAGCAAGATCATTTACTGCCCTATATCGAGAGTGGATTGTTGATTATCGCAGGCTGCACAACTGCCAATCCATATCATTCTATCAATCCTGCAATTCGCTCGAGATGTCATTTGTGTGAAGTAAAGCCCTTGAATCATGAAGAGATTGTGGAAGCATGTCAAAGAGCTGCAGTCAGCGAGAGAGGACTTAATCATCAATATGAAATAGATCAAGAAGTATATGATTATATTTCAAGAATGAGCAGTGGTGATGTTCGTTATGCTTATAATTGTTTGGAACTTGCAACTATTTATGCGCCAGATACACATATCACATTAGAAATCATTCAGGAAGCTGTTCCACGCGCCAATATGCAATTTGATAAAGATGAAGATCAATACTATGATACTTTAAGTGGTTTGCAGAAATCTATTAGGGGATCTGACCCAAATGGTGCTCTTTATTATTTTGCTAAACTTATAGATGCAGGAGATATAGAGTCACTAGAACGAAGACTGATTACAACTGCTTATGAAGATATAGGACTAGCCAATCCTAATGCTTGTATGCGTACTGTTTTAGCCTTCCAGGCAGCTAAGACAATTGGTTTTCCTGAAGCGAGAATTCCTCTAGCAAGCTGCATTATAGAATTGGCTTTATCACCTAAATCAAAATCGAGTGAAAATGCGATAGATGCAGCACTTGCGTCTTACCACAACGAACCACATAAAGCACCACAATATATACGTTTAACTCCTGTTGGTATAGATGAGGAAGATCGTTATGATTATAATAGGCCTGATTTATGGGAATATCTTCAATATCTTCCTGATGAAATTAAAGATGCTCAGTTCTATGTACCTTGGCTGACAAGCCGTTATGAAAAATCATTAACTGAAAACTATCAAAGAATTCTTAAACACGGAAGAACCACAAATATCAGAAAACTCAAAAAGGGGCTGTAACGAATAGGTAGTATTTACTACTACCTTGAGCGTTACAGCTCTTTTTCGTATATCCAAACCCA
>NZ_JBEHVX010000149.1:0-1924 GCF_040227455.1 Catenibacterium sp. RTP21428st1_D7_RTP21428_210409
ATTCTTTCGAATGTTTTTCAATTCTTTTTTTTAGATATTTTCTCTATTTGACTGGCACTAAATTTATACTAGCCCCAGTTCGTATTATTGATCCTGAAAGGATAGTTATAGTCCACTGAAATAAGTTCTTTCTGGTATCTTTCACGATCAAAGTGAATATGGGATTTAAATGCCTGTAAACCTGAAAGTTCTAGTTTGTCAATAATTCGATAAATAGTAGAAACAGACACATAGCTATTCTTAGAAATATCTGATGCAGACATATTCATAATATCTTCTGAATGTTCTATAACATAGTCTATAAGTGTTTTTTCACTTTCTGTAAGTGATAACTGTTCGAGCTTATCATAAATGTTCATAAAAAGCCTCCTGATAGACTATATTATACTCTATTTTAATTACTATTTCTTTAACTGGAATACTTTAAGTGCATTCTCTGTTGTCTGTTTGGCGACTTCTTCGTAGCTTAATCCTTTTAGTTCAGCAATCTTCTGTGCAACAAAATAGACATTACCTGGTTCATTCTGTTTTCCTCTATAAGGTGCTGGTGTGAGATAAGGGTCATCTGTTTCTACAAGTAGATAGTTTAAATCTACGCCTTCAGCGACTCTTTTAGGAACCTTCGCATTCTTAAAAGTAACAGGACCTGCCAAAGAAATATAATAACCAATCTTAATGAATCTTAAAGCCATCTCATAACTTCCACTATAACAATGCATAATACCCTTTACACCAGACTTAGAAAGAATATCCAATGTATCTTCATAAGCATCTCTGGCATGAATAGTAACAGGTAAAGATAATCTCTTGGCTATTTCTAACTGTTTCTTAAAACAGTCAATCTGTTTTTCTTTAGATACTTCATCCCAATAGTAATCTAATCCTATTTCACCTACAGCAACAACCTTAGGATCTTTCGCAAGTACTTCTATTGCCTCTAAATCCTCATCTGTTGTCTCTTTACAATCATTAGGACTAATACCTACTGCAGCATAAATAAAGTCATACTCATGCGCTATCTGTACTGCAAGACGTGAAGACTCTAAATCATAACCTACAACAGTAAAGTACTTCACACCTCTATCTATTGCATTCTGAATATATAAATCACGATTTTCAAATAATTGTTCACTATTTAAATGTGTATGTGTATTAAATAACATTTTTCTTATTACCTCGCTTTTAAACAAGTATACATAAAAAAAACAGGGGAATAAACCCCCTATTAGTAAATGCACAATCGTTATAATTCTATCTATTATTACTTTCTAGATTAGTGTCCAGTATTTAGCCTCTTTCCACTTCACATTAGGTATACTTTGTAATAGATTTAATAGTTCATTATTATCTTCAAAACAACATTGCCCACTATATTGAATACAACATTTATTTTCCCTTTACTAACTTTACATTCATACGCTTTATTATTTCATATATTTTTTCTTTTTCATCGCTTTTTAAATTATCTTTTTGACAAAAAATAAAAAAGCTATGTTTCCATATAAATACAAAATCTTTTGGTGTATCAATTATTTTGTTAATATCTTCATACTTTATTTGACTTGTTTTATCACTGGATAAAATTATATTGACACTATTATTTCCAAAGACCAACGAATAAAATACTTCTTCTTTTCCTGATATCTCTATTTGTTTAGATAAAATTAAATTGATATTTCTTTTAGTAACGTAAATACGAGCGAAGAAAAACACTGCTGCAACTGTAAAAGCAACAAATGCATATAGTCTCATTTCAAAAGTTCCCTGTATTAAACAGATTATAGATAGTACAAGAAATAATATAATATATATTCTTGCCAAATTATTCTTCCAATTAGGTATTAAATATTTTTTTGAATACCCATAATCTACAGGTAACGATTTAAGAGAAGTGTGGAGCAGAAATATTCAGGATATAGACTAT
>NZ_JBEHVX010000150.1:0-1885 GCF_040227455.1 Catenibacterium sp. RTP21428st1_D7_RTP21428_210409
CTCGTATAATATGTACGTAATCAGTTAATGAACTCTATCGATTCATTATTGATTGTACATTCTAATTTTAAGATAATAGTTTTGTTTTGAATGAAGGTTTTATTCTTTCCCCCTGTGGCTACTTCATGTACGTCCACTTCAAAAAGACTTAATCCTTTAGACTTGACATCACTTTATACCCGAATTAGTTTGTTGCAGCAGTGTTTCTACACTTGTCTCCGTATTTGCGAGGTTGCGTTTGTCTTGCTTTAGAGGTGCAATTCAAAACCGATTACATAGAAAGAAGGTCATTATTTTATGGAAAACAATTATATTCTTTATGTTGGCATGGACGTCTCTAAAGGTAAAGCAGATGCTGCTATCCTCAAGGTCAGTGATCGTAGATCTGTTAAACCTAAATTCTTGCGTAAAAAATTATCTTTTAAGTTTGTTAAATCAGAAGTTGCTTCTTTTTTAGAAACTGTTAGAAGCTATTCTGATGTTAACTGTACCAGTATCTGTTTTGCCTTAGAAGTTACTGGTATCTATTCTACTAATGTCTATGACTACATCAAAGCGAATCTTTATGAAAACGAAAGCATCAAATTTCTTAATACCGATTTTGTCAATCAATGGCGCATTGCTCATAATATCGCTAAATCAGATCCTTTGGATGCTCAAACTATTTCTACTATCATTGGCACTGATTTAGATGTTCAATATGTCAATGACAACGTTTTTGAAAATAAAAACGGATATCAAGATTTGAAAGCTTTAGTACACAGACATTATCAGATCAAAAAAATCTATTCTCAAGAAATCAACCGTCTCATTGCCCAATGCGATTGTTTGTTTCCTGAACTTCAATATGTTTTCGAACCTAAATCAGCTGCTTTTATCGCTGTCTTATCTTCATATCCTACGACACATGATATCATAAATGCTTCTAGAGTTGAAGTGTTTGACGTCGTTTATGAAGCAACCAAGCATCGTTGTTCAATGGATAAAGTAGATAAGCTCTTTGAACTATGTCAGGATACTTTAGTTCCTGATGATATTTCTTCCTATGGAAAAAGTATCATTCTAGACCTTGTTGAAAACATTAAAAATATAAAAGGTCAGCTCAAATCAATTGAAAGATATATTAAAGATATTGCTTCTTTAAATCCAGCTTATAAACTGCTTCTTACAATTACAGGATGCGGTCCTATAACTGCTGCAACTGTTATTGCTGAAACTGGTAATATAAGAAGATTTAAAAACGCAGACTGTTTTGTTTCTTATTCAGGAACAAGCCCAAGAAACAAACGCTCGGGGACATCTGTAGAAACTATGGGCAAGATCTCTAAAAAAGGTTCTAGATATCTTAGACATGCAATTTATATGATTGCTGAGTTTGCCAGACGTCATAATCCTGTTCTCAAACATCAGTTTGAAAGAATAAAGAATGGAAACAAGAAAAGACATAAGCTGGCTAACATTGCAATCGCAAACAAGATTGCACGATATATCTATTCAATTATGAAAAATAAAAGCAGTTTTGTAATCTTACATGATCATATCATGAGATTACCAGAAGAAACCCGAGATACGTTCTTCAATTCAATATCATTAGACTTTCCTAAAAATACTAGAAAACAGATTTATCAGTATTCTGATATTAATGGTGAACTACATAGATTTGTCTACATCAAAACAGATGAAATGATACCTGCTTAACAGTAAGTAAAAGTTTAATGTAAGAGCTTTCAACTGTTTTTCGTTGGAAAGTTCTTTTCAGTGTACTCTTTTTTAGAAAAGAAAGAGGATTTTTATAGAGGATTCACCTCTAAACCAAGACAAATGCCTATAAAATCAATAAATTCTAGAAAATTTAACTATTTATTGACATTTAATAGTTTGTCTT
>NZ_JBEHVX010000151.1:0-1849 GCF_040227455.1 Catenibacterium sp. RTP21428st1_D7_RTP21428_210409
TCAGTTTTCAATGTTCTGTCTCAGCCCGTCTCCCAGACTGCCTGTCTATAATACCCAATATCGCAGCGTTTGTAAAGTGTTTTTTGAAAATAATTTACGTTTTCTTAAGACTTATGAAAATAATGTTGATTTAATCGGTGCTTTTTCACTTTACTTTTTTGTTAGATTTTGTTATAAAAAGTAATAGACAGAAAGTGAGGTGGTATAGATGGACAGTCATGAGCGACAATCAAGAAACAATAATAATGATCAAAAATCAATGACTGTTCTTCTATACTATTAGGACTTTCATTGGTATTTGCTCATCATAATCATTTAATGATAGAGAGGAATACAACATGACAGAAAAAAAGTACAACAATGATTATGTGCAGGACATACTGAACATTATCAATTCAGATCATACGCTTAAAGAAAAAAGAGATTTATTAGATGAATATCACGATAAGGATATAGCTGAGGCATTCGAATTATTGCCAAAAGAAGAAAGAAAACTATTCTTTGATTATTTTGATACAAAGAGACTGTCATCTATTATCGGTTATATCGAAGATTCAGAAGATTATATTCAGGACTTTGGTTACAAGAAGTATGCAATGCTTCTTAACAAGATGGATTTAGATGATGCAGTAGATATCTTAGAAAACTTAAATGAAAATACTAAGAGTCGTCTTCTTCCTTATTTACATGTTAAAAGAAGAGAAGACATATTATTAATCAAATCGTTTGATCCTGATCAAATTGGGCATGAAATTACAACTAACTTTATTTCCATTGAACGTGGTTTAACTATTAGACAAGCGATGAAGGAATTAGTTAGACAATCTAGTACTCATGATAATATCAATACTATTTATGTAACTGATCATAATCAATATTATGGCGCGATTGATTTAAAGGATTTGATTGTTGCTAGAGAGAATGATGATCTAGAAGAAATTATCGCAACTTCTTATCCACATGTTTATGCTCATGAGATGATTAGTGATTGTATTGATGAAATCCGTGAATATGAAGAAGACTCAATTCCAGTACTCAATGATGATAATGAGATTATCGGTGTTATTACTTCTACCGATATCACTGATTTCATTGAAGATGAGCAAGATGAAGATTATGCAAAACTTGCCGGTATGACTGAACAGTCAGACTTGGATGAAACAGTAAAAGATGGTATGAAGAAAAGACTACCTTGGTTAATTCTTCTTTTATTCCTTGGCATGATTGTTTCTACAGTAGTGGGTTTATTTGAATCTGTCGTTGCAGAAATTGCGATTGTTGTATGTTTCCAATCACTTATTTTAGATATGGCCGGTAATGTAGGAACACAGTCTCTTGCGGTTACAATCAGATTACTTGTAGATGAAAATATCTCTACTAAAGATAAACTTAAATTCATCTTAAAAGAATTAAATATTGGACTTAGTAATGGAACAATCCTTGGATTACTTTCATTCTTATTTATTGGATTCTATATTATGATTGCTAAAAATAGACCATTTATGGATGCCTTCATTCTTTCTGGATGTGTGGGTGTTTCCTTATTTGTGGCTATGGTCTTCTCAAGTTTGGTTGGCGTAGTCATTCCAATGTTTTTCCATAAAATAAAGGTTGACCCAGCCGTTGCATCAGGACCTTTAATTACTACAATCAATGATTTAGTTGCTGTTGTAACATATTATGGTTTAGCTTGGTTATTATTAATTCAAATCTTCCATGTACATTAGGACCTTAGTGGTCCTTTTTTCTTTGCAATAAAAAAGCCCTCCATGTGGAAGGCATAAAAAAAGGACCTGGCAGCTTGCTATTGTCGCGTCTTCACACTATCGTCGCCGTTATGATGCTTAAC
>NZ_JBEHVX010000152.1:0-1838 GCF_040227455.1 Catenibacterium sp. RTP21428st1_D7_RTP21428_210409
GACTGCCCTTTACAAGTGGAAACCCCCAAATATTTAAAGCGAGTTTTTTATTGACCCCCCTTAAAAATTAAAGGTTCGTTTTTTATTGACCCCCCTTAAAAATTAAAGGTTCATTTTTTTAAGCTTTGTTTTTAAATAGTTTACGAATAATCTTATCTACATAAGGCACACCACTCAACATTTCTAAATGATCCTTGAAGATAAATAGAATACTGAAGAAGTAAACAACTACACCTACTATTATTGCAAGAATAAGTGGAATAAAGACACGGTGGAACACCTTGAAAAGTAGATAATATGAACCATAGGCACATGCACCCATTAAAATAGAAGCAACTAATGGTAATAAGACAGCTGTCTTAAAATTAACATGATAACCTACTAATTTATTAAGTGCATATTGGTTACTTACACACATCTGTAAAGCATAAAGCATAGTTCCAATAACAAGTAAATAAATACCTACATCTAGGAATTGTGATGGTACTAATACAAGCATTAATACTAAAATGACAACATGGACAACTAAAGCTTTAGCTGCGTTTCTTAAAGGGACTTTAACTGCCCCAATTGCCTGTAAGATACCATTAGATAAAGTAGATAAACCATAAAGGACAATTGCAGGAGCACCTAGAGTCAATGCGGTAGATGCAATCTTTAATGTCTTAGGCTGTGGGAAGATTAATCCCATTACAGGATAAGCAAGTACCCCCATCCCCACAGCAGCAGGAATTAAAATAAGCATAGTAATAAAAGTACTATTTTTAATATTTGCACGTACTTCTTTTAAATCTTTTAATGCATATGAACTAGAAATAGCTGGAATAGTAGCTGTACTCATGGCACTTGCGAGGGCAACAGGAACATTCATCAACACAACAAATTTACCTGCATAAACACCATAGAGTTTAACAACATCAATCAGGACTACACCACGTGCCTGCATAATACCATAGAAGATAAACATATCGATAGTAGAAACTAGGTTATAGATACATGTAGAAATGATGATTGGTGTGACTATGTTTAAAATAGAACGGAAGATGGCTTTGCCTGATTGTACACGAGGATCTGCGTCTGTTTCATCAATCATATGTCTACCTTTTCTAAGGTATACACATACCATATAGATAAGAGCGACAAGAACACCAAATCCAGTACCCAAGGCACTTCCTCCGGCACCACGACTTGCTAGTAAAGTATGATTATTAGCATATGGCTGAATAAATAAGTAAGCAGCACCAACAGAAACAACAGCATTCAACATTTGTTCAATAATCTGAGAGACTGATGTATAAACAGTTGTAGAATAAGCCTGGAAATAACCTCTTAATACACCTACTAAACCAGATAAGAAAATAGTAGGACATAAAATTCTTAATGCGAATACTGCATTCTCAGTCACAATCCAAGGGGCTAAGATAAATGTAAGCAAGGCAGCAGATCCACCTACGACAACAATATAGATCAGTGCACATTTAAAAATCTTACGGGCATTATTATACTGACGAAGAGCGAGTTTCTCACTGATTAGCTTAGAAATAGCTGTAGGAATACTGTAAGAAGAAATAAGTAATACCATCGCATAGATGTTATATGCTGTAGAGTAATACCCATTTCCTTCATCACCAATTAAAGCGGTTAATGGACTTCTATATAAGACACCGATAATACGAACAAGTATACCAGCGAGTGCAAGGATAGAAGCCTGCTTAACAATCGATTTAGATTTGTTCAAAATATTCACTCCTTATAAAATTCTTTTTGAATACCCACAAACCACAGGTCAGTGAAAATTAAATTTCATAAGCACCGATTAAACGGCGTTCATGAAGCTG
>NZ_JBEHVX010000153.1:0-1836 GCF_040227455.1 Catenibacterium sp. RTP21428st1_D7_RTP21428_210409
CTTAATGTAACTGATAATACCATTTTCTATAAAATCTAATTTATCTTCTTATTTCCAGTTTCTGCTTGCAATTCGGGAGAAATTTAAAATCCCGAGATTGACCCGGGATTTGTATCTTATTTAGTCTTATGAATAAACTTAAATGTGAATGCTGAACCTAATGCGGCTTCATATACAATACCTGTATATTTCTTGTTCTGTAATGATGCAGCACCCTTCTGGAATACTGGTAATACAGCATATTCACTCATGCAGATATCTTCTGCCTGATAAAGCATCTGCCATCTCTTCTTAGCATCTCTTTCAGTAGTAGATGCCGCAATTAACTGGTCATACTTCGCATTGTTATATTTACCATAGTTATTTGAGTTACCTGTAGAAACAAGGTTCAAATAAGTGATTGGATCTGGGAAGTCTGGTCCCCATCTTGCACATGAGATATCAAAATCGCCTGATTTCTGACGTTCTACACGGTCTTTCTTAACAGTTGCAACCATTTCGATATCTAAACCTTTAAGTTTTTTGAAACATGCCTGTAAATATTCTGCTTCAGTATCTGCAGGTGTTTCATCTGTACCATAAAGTAATCTTAATTTTAATGAAGAAACACCAAGTTCTTTTAAGCCTTGATCAAAAGCAGCCTGTGCTTCTTTTAGATTATACTGAGTATAATCTTTACCTTCTGAACGATATTCTTTACCATCTGGTCCATAAGTGAAATCAGCACTTACAAAACCATCTGCTTCTCTAGAACCATCCTTTAAGACTTTATTACATAAGTCTTTACGATCAATAGCTAGAGATAATGCTTTACGAATATTTTTATTCGCAAGAGCCTTGTTGTTGAAGTTCAAATATAAATAATACATATAACCCTGTTTGAACTTTACAAGACTATCTTTACCTTCATACTTATCAACTAAAGCTGAGTTAATAGTCGCAAAATCAACTTCACCATTATCAAATGCCGCAGCTGCAGTCTTAGGATCTTGAACAAGATACATATTTAAACCATCTAGTTCAACCTTATCTGCATCATAGTATTTATCATTCTTTTCAAAAGTAATCTTATTAGACTTAGTCCACTTAGTTACCTTGAATGGACCATTCGCAAGTAAATACTTTGCATCAGTGGCATATTTAGAACCACACTTTTCAACAAATTTCTGATTCTGTGGATAGAAGCATGGGAATGTCATGATTTCTAAGAAATAAGGGCATGGCTGAGATAAAGTAACCTGTAATGTTTTCTTATCCTTTGCTTCAACACCTAGTTCCTTAATCTTATCACCAGCAGTTGTACCAAGTTCAGCGAGTTCATCTGCATTCTTAATACATGCCCCTTCTTTACCAAAGATATAGGCATAGCTACCTGCATTCGCAATTAGTTTTCTCCATGAATAAACAAAATCATCTGCAGTTAAATCATCACCATTAGACCATTTCGCATTCTTTCTAATAGTAAATGTATAAGTTAATCCATCATCTGATAGCTTATAAGATGATGCAGCAGCTGGTACAAGCTTTGTACCACCCTTTGCAGTAATATCCATGAGTCCTTCACTAAATGCATGAATCGCATTAAATGAAACACCATCATCAGATACACTTGAATCTAGAGATGTTACATCTGCTTCACTTGAAAAGTTATAAATCGCTTTATCGTCGGAAGTAGAACCACATCCCACTAACATAGAAGCAGCCAAGGCTGCTGCCACTATAATCTTGAGACTTTTCATAAAAATCCCCTCCATTTATAATCGGTAGTGTCAAAAATCTATATCACATAGCATAAATACACTACCCTCAATTTTATCTATATAAACAGTAAAATGA
>NZ_JBEHVX010000154.1:0-1828 GCF_040227455.1 Catenibacterium sp. RTP21428st1_D7_RTP21428_210409
TCAGCTTCATGAACGCCGTTTAATCGGTGCTTATGAAATTTAATTTTCACTGACCTGTGGTTTGTGGGTATTCAAATCAGAATATATATGTTTGATAAATTAGGATTCTAAAAAATCACCAAGAAAATATATGCTAAAGACCAAAAAGTCATTATTTTTTATTAATTATTAATAAAATCTTAAACGTAAAAACACTGATATATACTATATAAAATATAAAATCTTAAAAATATCTTAAGAAAATGGTGGACACATATATGGCATAGTGTTATAATCGCAATTGTCGAAAAGAAAAGGAGAATAACTATGACTCAAAATGCGCCCGTAACTCTTCATGCAATTGTAGATAGAATTAAAACTCAGAAAACAATATTATTACCTGCATTCGCAATCTCTGCATTTGCGCTAGTAGGTTATGCAGCGGCTGACCGTCAGGCACCTGTTATTCATTCAAATAAAATTGTTGTTCCTTATGGAACATACTTAAATGCTTCAGACTTTGAAATCACAGATAATCGTGATAATTTAGATATCATGGATGTTTCTATTAAGTCAGGAACATATGAAGCAAAACAGTTAGGTACTTATCGTGTTACAGTGACTGTTACTGATACATTCCAGAATACAACTGATAAAGAAGTTGAAGTACAGGTTATTGATAATGAAGCTCCTGTTATTGCTTCACGTACTGAAGGTGGATATATTGCTGATGTAGAAGCCAATGGTTCTAATAACTTATTAGATTACGTGAAAGCAACAGATAATGTTGATGGTGATGTCAGTGAATTCATCACTTTCGAAGGTGGTATTGACACAACTGTAATCGGGGAACAGAAGGTTGTGGCTCATGTAGAAGATAACGCCGGCAATGTGGCTGAAAAAACATTATCATTTAATATTAAGGATTCTGTTGCACCAACATTAACTCAAAAAACACAGTCTTTTGATGTAAACTATGGTGATACATTTAATCCTGCAGATTATTTTGATGTATCTGATAACTTTGATCCTTCACCAGTATTAACTGTTAAAGGTGATATTGATACAAAGAAATTAAACAGTGAACAGAAAGCAATAATCATTGCGATTGATAACAGTGGCAATGAAACTAAACAGGAATGTACATTTAATATTAAGGATATCAGAGGTCCTGAAATTAAATTGAATACAAATAAAGTATCTATTACTGAAGGCACTTCAGTAAACTGGAATTCTTTACTTGTATCTGCTATTGATAATTTAGATGGTGATGTTACTAAGACTGTAGGTATTAGTGGGAATGTTGATGTAAACAATGAAGGTAACTATACAGCTACTTATACTGCAACAGATAAGACTGGTAATACAACTGTAGTGAATATACCAGTAGAAGTTAAATCTAGAAATGCAGCTCTTATTCAGACTGCTTTAGGTAAGATTGGATGT
The DNA here is from genome assembly GCF_040227455.1 of Catenibacterium sp. RTP21428st1_D7_RTP21428_210409. Lineage (NCBI taxonomy): Bacteria > Bacillati > Bacillota > Erysipelotrichia > Erysipelotrichales > Coprobacillaceae > Catenibacterium > Catenibacterium sp. RTP21428st1_D7_RTP21428_210409. Next base: position 1,426 of record NZ_JBEHVX010000154.1, read on the forward strand.
CGTTATAGAATGGGTGCTGTAGGACCTAATATCTTTGACTGTTCAAGCTTTACTAGATGGGTATATAGACAAAATGGACGTTCTTTAAGTGGTACAGCTGCTGTACAGTTCAATAGTACTCAAAGAGTAGATAGAAACGCATTAAAACCTGGTGATCTTGTATTCTTTAAGAACACATATAAGAAAGGTATCTCTCACGTAGGTATTTATCTAGGTGGAGGCAGATTCGTACATGCTGCCAATGAAAAGAAGGGTGTTATCACATCTTCTCTAGGTGAATCTTATTATGCTGCGCATTATGCAGGTGGAGGAAGAGTATAATCTTTAAGAGGCTGTAACGGGTAAATAACTCATTATAGTTTCATAAAAAGCAAAAGACGGACCGAGGTCCGTCTTTTGTGGT
>NZ_JBEHVX010000155.1:0-1796 GCF_040227455.1 Catenibacterium sp. RTP21428st1_D7_RTP21428_210409
CACTATAGTTTTGGTGGATTTGAGTTTGGTTATATATTTGTGTCCGCGCAACGAAGGCGCGGGGAAATGGAGGAAATTATGAATATTTCAATGATTAAACAGCGTGCAAGAGAAATTGCACGCGTCAACAAAGCAAGTCTATCACGCATCTGCTTGATCATAGGTGTTATTTCAGCATTCCCTAGCTTATTTGATTCGGGTAATGGGGTGATGTATATCATTTATTTGATTATTTCAGCGTTATTACTTGCAGTAGAACAAGGATATGTTGTTGCAGGGCTTAAAGTTGTTACTGATCGTGAACAAGAATTATCAGATAATGATGGTATCTATGGTCTAGTTAACTGGATTGAATACGTACCAACTTATCTTGTAAAAGTACTTGTAAACTTCGTCATAATATCCATTTTTGTAGCACTTATTGTGGTATGCTCTCTTGGCTCTTTTGGTGGCTTATTTGCGCTATTAAGTGATCCTTATAGTGTTTCACCTGTTACCGGGGTTGTTTCAGGTCTTACAGCACTAAGTGCGATATTATTGTTTATATTGCTCTTTGCCTTCGCATTTGTAATGATCTGGGTTAATTTACGTATGTTTGCGATGACTTACTTACATCAGGAATATGGCATTAAAGGCTTTGGGGCGCTTAAGGAATCATTCACATTAATGAAAGGTCATTGCGCGGATTTATTATTAATCAATCTTTCATTTATTGGATGGATTCTTCTATGTGCCATCATTAGTGGTATGATTGGTGGCGTATTCGGTGATAATGGTATTGCAGGATTGACTGGTTCAATTCTAAGCGCGGCAGTAGCGGCTTATACATACCAGCCTGCTTATATTACTGTTCAGGCACTATTCTATAAAGAAATTGCTTATAAGTTCTATGATGAAGGGAGAATCTAATGAGACAAAAAATTGATCGTTTTACTAGAAGACTTTCAGGTCAGGAATTAGTACTTGGATGTCTGATTTTACTTCCTTTATTCTTTTATTGTAATAGTTATATTGGTAGTGCGATTGTAAAGTGGACAATCTTAACATTTAACCTTTCAATCACTTCAACGAATGCGAATATTTGGTTGAATTTTGTGGTAGATTTGATTACTGCACTTGTTGCAGTAATCATCTTAAGAAAGTTCATCAAACGTCAATGGAAAGACTTCATGAATAATAAGCTATCTATTATTGTTGCAGGATGTTTTCTAGGATTCTTCCTTAATATTTGTGCTAATGCGATTGGAAGTAGTATAGTTAAACTTTTTGTGGATCAATCATCAAGTGTGAATCAGCAGCAGGTAGAATCACTTACTAAAAGTATTCCTGCCATCATGTTCTTTGTGACGGGATTCTTAGCACCAATAGGGGAAGAATTAATCTTTAGAGGCATTATTTTTACAGGTCTACGTAAATATAATAGATTCTTAGCTTATGTGGTCTCTGCCTTCTTATTTGGCTTTATTCATGTTATGAATTCAGTCTTTGCGGGTAATATCTTTGAAATGGTACAGATGATACCATATGCTTGCTCAGGACTAGTCTTTGCGTATATTTATGAAAGTACAGATAATATCTGGGCTTCTATTCTTACACATATGACAAACAATATATTTGCGTTATTAGTCATCTTATTCTAAATAAAAATGCCAGACAATGTCTGGCATTTAAAGTATATATAAATAAAAAAACACTTCCGAAGAAGTGTTAAATTACAAATGGCGGTCTGGACGGGGCTCGAACCCGCGACCTCCGCCGTGACAGGGCGGCATTCTAAACCAACTGAACTACCAGAC
>NZ_JBEHVX010000156.1:0-1759 GCF_040227455.1 Catenibacterium sp. RTP21428st1_D7_RTP21428_210409
AATCATTTTACTGTTTATATAGATAAAATTGAGGGTAGTGTATTTATGCTATGTGATATAGATTTTTGACACTACCTTTGAAGAAGAGAGGGGTAAAAAATGAAAAAACTATTTAAAGGTTTACTTTGCGTTGCAGTTATCTGCGGCCTAATGACTGGGTGTGGGTCTAAAAACTATAAACACACATTAAAGGTATTCAACTGGGGTGTATATGCCAATATGGACGTTATTAAGGCATTCCAGGATGAATATGATTGTAAGGTTATTTATGAAACTTTCGATTCTAATGAATCAATGTATACTAAATTATTGGGTGGTAACCAGTATGATGTATTAGTACCATCTGATTATATGATTGAACGTATGATCAAAGAAAATCTTTTACAGAAAATTGACTGGTCTAAGATTACGAATAAGAAATCATTAGATACTAAAATATTAAACCAGCAATTCGATCCTAACAACGAATACTGGGTACCATATTTCAGTGGTAACGTAGGTATCGTTTATGACAAAACACAGGTTACAAAAGAAGATTTAAAAGCAGGATGGGAAATCCTACGTAATACTAAATATAAGGGTAACCTTTATATGTATGACTCTGAAAGAGACTCTATGATGGTTGCATTAAAAGCTTTAGGCTATTCTATGAATACTACTAACGAAAATGAAATTCAGGCTGCTTTCAACTGGTTAGTAGAACAGAGAAAGACTATGGATCCTACATATGCAACAGATGACTCTATCGATAACATGAAGAATGGTGAAAAAGCACTTTGTGTTATGTATTCAGGTGATGCGGCAGATGTAATGAAAGAAAACCCAGATATGGGTTTCTATATGCCAGAAGAAGGTACTAACTATTGGTTCGATGGATTTGTTATTTCAAAAGATTCTAAGAACACAGATATGGCTAATAAATTCATTAACTATATGATTTCTGATAAGAACGCATTCTTAAATACACAGGAAGTAGGTTATTTAACTACTAATACTGTAGCAGCAGCAAAAGCAAGAAAGAAAGAATTTAAGAACAACAACGCTTACAGCATGCGTGTTGGACCTAAAGATGAATGTTTCAACTATCAGGATACTAAGACTAAAGAAATGTTTAGTAACTACTGGACAAAAGTTAAAGCAAAATAACATATTTTATGGTGATTCTAGATCTGGAATCACCATTTTTCTTTTATTGTAAGCATTCTCCTAAGAGTTCTGATAAAAAAGTCATATTTTTTTGATTTAAAAAACCTTGTGTTTATCAAATTAAATGTAAACACTTAGAAAAAAGTTCTAAAAACCCCTTGCATTATTTCAAAATACATAGTATAGTATACAAGCAATCTCGATTGCGACGGTTCCATAGCCAAGTTGGTAAGGCAGAAGACTGCAACTCTTCGACCATCGGTTCAAGTCCGGTTGGAACCTCCATACGTGTGCCCTGGTGGCGAAACTGGTAGACGCACAGGACTTAAAATCCTGCGGACTTCAAACTCCGTGCCGGTTCGATTCCGGCCCAGGGCACCATTTATGAATTGCGCTAGTAGCTCAACTGGATAGAGTACTTGTCTACGGAACAAGGGGTTACGGGTTCAATTCCTGTCTAGCGCGCCAATTATATAAACGGGAAGTAGCACAGCTTGGTAGTGCACCTGGTTTGGGACCAGGGGGTCGCAGGTTCGAATCCTGTCTTCCCGACCATTTATTCGGGGCCTTAGCTCAGCTGGGAGAGCGCCTGCTTTGCACGCAGGAGGTCAGG
>NZ_JBEHVX010000157.1:0-1755 GCF_040227455.1 Catenibacterium sp. RTP21428st1_D7_RTP21428_210409
AAATAATTAAAAACATGTACCCATGCCAGCCACGTAGTGGCTGGCATTTTTTTATGCATAATGTGCCGCCTTATATTTCTGTATCGCCTTGTTCTCAGGTATTGGATACTGAACTGGATTCTCATTGCATAATGCTTCACTTCTTACTTCATAAGGTGTTTTCACACCAAATCTTCTTTGATATCTTTCATGACTGTAATATCTTATCCATTCTTTTATTGCCGCTTCTAATTCCTCTCTTGTTTCATATTTCTTGCCATAATGATATATCTCACATTTAAGTATTCCCCAGAATCCTTCCATTGGTCCATTATCAATGCAGCAGTGAACTCTGGACATGCTCTGTTCCATGCCATTATCCTTAAGCATACGCACAAAGACTGGACTCGTATACTGGAAACCTCCATCACTATGAAATAACGGATGTGCTCCTGGATTAGCGTCTACAGCTGATCTGAACGTATTGAAGACAAGTCTATTATCGTTATGGTCACTAATTGCATATCCTACTGGATATCTGTCATAAAGATCTAGTATCAGGCTTAGATATAGCTTATTTTCATTATTCTTTCCATATTTGAACTCAGTGACATCTGTTACCCATTTCTCATTAGGTCTTGATGCATTAAAGTCTCTTTTTAGATTATTCTTGGCTGTATTGTTGCTTTTTCTGACTGTACAGCTTCTTCTTTTTGGTCTTATGATTGACTTGATGCCAAGTATTTTCATCACCTTGTAGACCTGCTTGTCATTATAGTTCTTGTTTTCATCTCTGTTTATTCTATCTGTCATCATTCTGTAGCCAAGCGTATGATTGAACTTCTCATCATACTTTCTTATAAAGTCTGCCAGTTCCTCATTTTCAAGATCTCTTTCGCTTTTGTTATGTTTAAGCCATTTATAATAATTCGCCCTCTTTACACCTAATATCTCAAACATAGCTGATAGGCTTACCTCTTTGTCTTCTTCCCTGATTTCCTTGATTGACTGATATTCATTCTCGAATTTGCTTGTTCTGCATATCCTCTCCTTTCTATCTCCTCCACTTTTTTTAACAGTCTTATCTCCAGATGAGCCCTCTCCAGCTCACGCTCCTTTTCTCTCAGCTGTTTCTTTAGAAGGCCAAGCTCATCTAGCTCCTCATCCTTTTTACGGCGCCCACGTCTGTCTGATAAGCCTTCTTCACCTTTTTCTCTGTACTTTCTAACCCAGTTAAATACATTTGAATATGTCACATTAAACACTTTGCACGTTCCCTGATAATCAAGATCATGTTCCATGCAATATTTTACTATCTCTATTCTTTCTTCTTTTGTAACTTTTCTGCACTTTGTCATATAGATTTCTTTGCCTCCAGGAATATAATCCTTTAATTCTATATGATCATTATATAACTTTACCCATACAAGTACTGTCCTCTCTGAAGGAATATTATACTTTACTGCAATATCTCTTAGTGAGCCTTCTCCAGCCAGATATGCTTCTACAACCTTCCTTTTAAACTCTTTTGTATATGATCCATTTGCAGGCTTCTCATCAAATGCAGAATCGCCATATGCTTTAAAGATTCTAATCCACCTTTTAACTGTACTTTTATTTACATTTATTTCTTCTGCCAGTCTAGAAACTGATTCACTGCCATCTAAGTATCTTCTACATATTTCAATTTTTTGTTCTTTAGAAAACTTGCTTTTTCTTCCCATAAGAAAAACCTCCTCAGCAAACAGTGCTTTTAATTATTTACACTGTCTACTG
>NZ_JBEHVX010000158.1:0-1689 GCF_040227455.1 Catenibacterium sp. RTP21428st1_D7_RTP21428_210409
TGGGTTTGGATATACGAAAAAGAGCTGTAACGCTCAAGGTAGTAGTAAATACTACCTATTCGTTACAGCCCCTTTTTTTATGGTAGAATAGTTAAGAAGGGAGTGTTATATATGTATATAGGAACACAGGATTTATTAAAACAATACGATGCTTATTTATTGGAACATGGATATCAAATAGAAGAACTTGTTAATCTTGCAAGTGATGCATTACTCAATCATTTCACAAAATATAATAGATTTGCGATTCTTATTGGACCAGGTAATAATGGTGCAGATGGTTATTCTTTGGGATTAAAACTAGAAAAACTAAGAAAGCATGTCATTTATTATTATAGTGGAGATATAGGAAAGGTATCACAGGCCAATCGTTATTATCGTGATCAATGTGAAGAGAATCATTTGATCTATGTAGATGAAGATAATATTAATACAATTAGTTGGAATGATTATGATTGTATTGTAGATGGGTTATTTGGATTTGGCTTAAATAGTGCACCTAGAGGGATGTATAAAATCATTATAGAATCAATTATGAATCATTATAATGGAACTATTGGGGCAATTGATATTCCTACAGGACTTGATTGTAATACAGGTAAAGCCTACGATGGTGCTTTAAAGGCTGACTTTACAGTCACCTTAACTGCTTTAAAACAAGGATTCTTAGATCCTCGTTCATTAGAATATACAGGTAAAGTCATTCTAGAAACATTAGCTGTTAAGGATTGTTTTAAAGAAGCAGGGTTATTTGAATATGTAGGAGAGGACTACGCAAAGGAACATTTAAGAAAACGAGTTTATAATGGTTATAAGAATATTTATGGTGTAGATGGCTTAATTGTAGGGAGTAATCAATATACAGGTGCACCATTACTTGCCACTAAAGCAGCCTATTATACAGGTGCAGGTATAGTAAAGACTATTACTTCAGAAAAAGTCACATCTCTTTTACCTCTTTATATACCTGAAGCGATTCCTGTATTAAGACCACAGATCTTCCGTTATGATGATTTTGATGGCTATGATGCATTATTAGTAGGATGTGGATTAGGTCTAGAGGAAAGAGCTTTTAGAGCTGTAATAGATATTATGACTGCTTCTATCTGTCCGCTTGTAATTGATGCAGATGCACTTACAATTCTATCTAGAAATATGCACTTACTAGAAAAACAAGACCGTTCAGTGATTCTTACACCACATATTGGTGAATTCAAACGTTTATGTCATGTAGAAGACTATCCTGACTTAATGCTTGCCGCACAAAGTTTTGCATCACAATATCATTGCATACTTGTCTTAAAAGGACCTCATACTATTGTGACTGATGGCAAATCATCTTATCGTATTGCATCTGGTAATAAGGCGATGGCAGTAGGTGGTATGGGTGATACACTTGCAGGTATTATTACTTCATTATTAGGACAGGGTTATGAACCACTAGAAGCAGCAATACTAGGTGTTTATATTCATGGACGTGCTGGAGATGAAGTTGCAAAGCAGGCATATACAGTTATACCTGAAAAACTTATTGAAGAAATTCCTCATACAATGGCACTGCTTATTGGTGAAATAGAAAAATAGCTGGAATAATGAACCTTTAATTTTTAAGGGGGGGGGTCAATAAAAAACTCGCTTTAAATATTTGGGGGTTTCCACTTGTAAAGGGCAGTCAGAAATGACTGCCCT
>NZ_JBEHVX010000159.1:0-1665 GCF_040227455.1 Catenibacterium sp. RTP21428st1_D7_RTP21428_210409
TAGACAATATGAAATGACGAGGAGGAAACAAAAAAAGTAACTCTCCTTAATTGTTCAATCGTGGATTTACCATTATACTTTGAGTAGAAATAAAAATTCATAGTATTGTGGGATTACCGCAAACAAATAAGGAGGGTTACCTATGAATAGAATAATAAAAATTGGGATGGATGTCCATACTACAAACTACACTTTATGCATTTTTGAGCCATCTTTTGAACATAATGGTACAGTTCACTGTATTACACAGGTAAAACCTGAAATTAAAAAGATCATTCATGTTATTGAAACTTTTAAAAAGAAACACGAAAATGAAGAACTAAATATTGTATGTGGCTATGAAGCAGGATGTCTGGGATATTCTTTATATCATGAATTAAAAGAGAAAGGTGTGGAATGTGTTATCCTGGCTCCAACAACCATGAAAACTGAAAAAGGTGGAAGAAAACTTAAGAACGATTATCGTGATGCCAAGATGATTGCGGAATGTTTGGCTTATGGTGGATATTCTGCCGTACATGTTCCTACCGAACTTGACAATTCAGTAAAAGAGTTTATTCGTATGAGAGATGATATAAAAGAAAACTTAAAAAGCATTAAGCAACAAATAATTGCGTTTTTAACACGCAATGGTAAACAATTCGAAGGAAAAAGTTACTGGACAAGAAAACATATTGATTGGATAAATACAGTTTCTTTTAGTGAACCATTACTTCAAGATACATTGAAAGAATATATGATTGAATATAATCATCTATGCGATCGTGTAGAGACTTTAGACAGACAAATTGAAGAAATATCATTAAAAGAAGAATATGTAGAAAAAGTGCAACAGCTGCAATGTTTGATTGGCATTAAAACGCATACTGCACTATCTTTAATCGTGGAAACAAGTGATTTCAATCGTTTTAAAAAAGGAAACATGTATTCGGCATATTTAGGCTTGATTCCTGGAGATGACTCATCAGGAGGTCATGAAAAGAAGCTTGGAATCACCAAAGCAGGGAATAATCACTTAAGAAGATTACTGGTTGAAGCAGCACAAGGTTATACACGAGGAAGAGTAGGATTTAAATCAAAAGATTTGAAATCAAGACAGGAAAAATGCAGCAGTGAAGTAGTAGCATATGCGGATAAAGCCAATGAAAGATTGAGAAGAAAATACTATCGAATGATTTTGCGAGGTAAAAAATATAATGTAGCTAAAACAGCTATCGCAAGAGAACTTGCATGCTTTATATGGGGTATTATGACAGATCATATTGATTTATGTAGTTGATTATAAAAGGACTTAAACTTATTAGACAACATTTTTGATTGTCGTTAATAAAATTAATATTTAGTAAAAAAAGAATTGAGGCTATTGGACAGGAAATCTCTATAAGAAGATGGTTAAAGTTATTCAAGACTAATCTATGTAGACACTTCTTTTTCCAAAGATTTGATTCACGACTATAGACAAAGAAACTTGCGGCGAAACCATTGACCTGAGGTAACCAATCCACGCATAACAGAGTGGCCAACCGCCGATAAATCTGTATAGAAGTTTCTTGTCCTATGTCCTTGATTTAAAAAACAAAATAAAACGAAAAAACGGAAAACGAAAAACGAAAATCAAAGAAATGTGTTATTTCCACTTGACAATCGTCATTTCATAACAGATTA
>NZ_JBEHVX010000160.1:0-1599 GCF_040227455.1 Catenibacterium sp. RTP21428st1_D7_RTP21428_210409
TGTTCTGTCTCAGCCCGTCTCCCGGACTGCCTGTCTATAATACCCAATATCGCAGCGTTTGTAAAGTGTTTTTTGAAAGTTTTTTGATTTTTTTATAAAAAATATTCAAAATCTCTTATATTGTTTATTTTCATCAAAAAAAGCTATCTTATCACATAAGACAGCCTTGTTTAATAGTTTAGTGTGTTTTATTTTGTTCAGTATATTCTACAATACGTTGTGCTAGTTCCATGATGGATTCAAAGTTTTCAGCACCACCAATAAATCCTCCTGGATGGATAAAGCGTGCACCTTCTACTCCAGTAAGTTCTACTAATTCTTGATCACGTTTTCCACACCACTCTTCAGGTACTTTGATACGTGTATCAAAGCTTGCTGGCGATAGAGGAACGCCCTGAAAGTTCCATCCTCCTCTTTGAGATGGAAACACAGTTAAATAGATATCATTTACTTTATTGCTTTCTGATTTAAGTAATGTACCTTTCCATGGGACAAACTGTTCTAGAATCATAATATGATGTTCTGATAAGTCAATTTGTGCTTCAACATAATCCATTCCTTGAATTCTACTTACTTCTGAATGAATGCAGGTATCAAATATCTCTTTAAGTAATGCTTCACCATTTTTATGATAATGTTCCATTAAGATAGCGAGCTGTTCTACTGGATAAGCAGTGACTTCATCTGTTTCTTCACGTTCAAAAGAAAGTGGCTGCACAAACATCTTATTCACATCATATACACCTAATTCTGCATGTTTACTTGATTTATTATAATAAGTGATGATTTCTTCACCATATTCTTTCCACATATCTATGGCATCACCTTCTTCATTAAAGATGAAACAATTCGCTTCATTGGCTTTATCTAAGACAATCTTCTTCATCACCTGATCTAACCAGTCATAACCATCATCCCAATCAAGTTCATTATTATTATAAACATCCTTTAAATATTCAATATATACATTAAATACCATTCTCATGAAATCAACTGATTTTAAAAATGCTTCGTCTCCACTAATAGGTGAATTCCAGAAAGGGTTACTAATAGAAATGACAGATGAAATGGTCATGGAAATGCGTTCACCTTCTCCATTATCCAATGCATCAATAGGCATGATGATCTGATCATCTATATCATAAAAATATTCGTCTATATAATCTTGAATTCCTAACTTTTCTAAAATCTGTATTCCATAATCACGCCAAATAAGACCTACAGAAGAATAAGCAACCCCATTATCTCTTCTTACTTTATCATCTTGATGATGATCATACTTTCCTAAACCAATATCATAGACAAATGCATCTGTATCTTTTTCATCTATTTCTGCAACTCTTGCAAGTGGAATATCTTCATATAATATTTCTAATAAGACTGTTGCCATAACATCATCTGCATGAAATGATCCAGCATGAGTTATAAACTTTGCGTCCTTTTCTTCTACTATCGTAATCATACTATCTCCTTATGTGCTCTTATATAATCATACCATTCTTATCTAAAATTTACACTAAGAAAAAAAGCCCTCCTGTTGGAAGGCATAAAAAAAGGACCTGGCAGCTTGCTATTGTCGCGTCTTCACACTATCGTCGC
>NZ_JBEHVX010000161.1:0-1446 GCF_040227455.1 Catenibacterium sp. RTP21428st1_D7_RTP21428_210409
ACAAGAAGTAAAGGAGGACAAGCTCTTCATGGCTTATGACTACATAAGCAGAGGAAAGGCAAAAGAGAATGGTTATACCAACACCAGAGTCTTCAAGATGTTTGGTGTAAGCAGTACGGGCTATTATAATTATGTGTCACGCAGGGAGGATAGAGACGGTAAGCAGGCAGCTAAAGAAATGGATGAAAGCCATGTGATTCAGTGCTTCAAGAAGATCATTAAAACACTTGGATTCGTTCCTGGAAAGCGAACCTTCCGCCGACATATGTTCAGAAGGTTCAATTACAACATCAGCGTATCAAGAGCTTCAGGCATCATGAAAAAGATGCAGATAACTGCACAGCTTCCCAAAAAGGATGCATACAAGGGACAGGCAACCCACCATCATGAGTGCATGGCAAAGCCTAATCTCGTTAACCGCAATTTCAAGCTGGGAGTAAGACAGGTCATCCTTACCGATATCACTTATATACATTACGGCTATAGCCGTACTCCAGCCTATATGTGTGCATTCAAGGATGCCTATACAACTGAAATACTAGGTCATTATGTATCAGGCAGAATGGATGTATCTCTTGTTCAGAAGGCATTCAATAATATGATGGAGAATCATAAGGACGAGTTCCCTAAGAATCTGGAAGTATACTGCCACAGTGACCAGGGTTCACAGTATCTCTCAACATCGTTCAAACAGCTTCTTAATGAGAATGATTTCATCCAGTCAATGTCCAGAAGAGGAAACAGTCAGGACAACGCCCCTATGGAATCATTCTTTGGGCGCATGAAGACAGAGGTCATTGACATCATCGCAAGATGTGGGGATATAGATACTGTAAGAAGACTCATCGATGGCTATATCAATATGCATAATAATGAAAGATATCAGGATACCCTTGCAGCACTATCTCCAAGTGAATTCTATACATACAAGGTGACAGGTCAGTATCCATTAGACAACTATTATGGGGTGAAGGCATCAGAGCTTATGCCTCTTGATAAGATCATTGAAGCTAAGCTTGAAATGCAGGAAAAGAGGAAGCAACTCCGTAAAGAACGTCAGAAGATCAATGAGCAGCAGTCCAGATTATTAAGGAATGCAGGCGATATCATCATGCGTGATATGAAGAAGATGAAAGACGAAAACAGGAAATGGGTAAAACAGCAGGAACTTGTAGAGAATCAGTTGAAGAAGATCTCGGAAATCATTGAGAAGATTAGTAAGGCTTTAAATTTCTATTTTCATGAAGCAACAGCCGAGGTCAAAAAACTGCTTAAGGATCCATTGAACTGGAAGAACTATCCAGAACTGGACTATTATAAGGATCTTGATGCATTATACTAATTAGACAAATCATAAATAATATATCGGGAAAAGTCCATAAAATCAGGACTTCTTTTCGTCGTGGAGATAGAGAGATAGAGGGCGCGAAAAAAAAGAGCATCACC
>NZ_JBEHVX010000162.1:0-1430 GCF_040227455.1 Catenibacterium sp. RTP21428st1_D7_RTP21428_210409
ACTCACTTTTTGTTTTCTATTCTTATTATGAGTTTAAATCCACGTTTTGACAACTAGGAGGTCATTTCATATTATCTATCTATTCGTTACAGCCCCTTTTTTGATTAATTGAGCTTTAACACTTTATAAAGTAGCAATAATGTGTTAAGATTAATGTATATCAAAAGGAGGAATTGAATAATATGAAAAAGCTTATGGCATCTGCTGTAGTACTTTCAATGGTACTCGTTGGCTGCGGTCCTAGTTCTAAAAAGAACACAAAAAAACCAGAAATCGCTTTGATTACTGACTCAGGAGGAATTAACGATAAGTCGTTTAACCAGTCAGCATGGGAAGCAGTAAAAGAGTATGGAACTAAAAATGATAAGGGTTATAAGTATTATAAACCTGCTTCATTCGATACTGCTGGTTATAAGGATCAAATCAAGAACGCTGTTGACAATGGTGCAAAAGTCGTTGTTTTACCAGGTTTCAAATTTGCTGCTGCATTAGGTACAATCCAGAATCAAGAAAAATACAAGGATGTTAAGTTCGTTGCGATCGACTTCACACCTACTGATGAAAAAGATAACGCTGTAGATGTTGCAGATAATGTTTACTGCGCAACTTATAAAGAACAGCAGCCTGGTTATTTAGCTGGTTATGCTGCTGTAAAAGAAGGCTACACAAAGATTGGCTTCATGGGTGGTATGGCACTTCCTGCAGTAATTAACTATGGTTATGGTTATTTACAGGGTGCTAACGACGCTGCAAAAGAATTAAATATTAAAGTTTCTGCAAAATATACTTACACAGGTACATTCAATGAATCACCAGAAATTAAGACTAAAGCTACTGGATGGTACAATGGTGGTACTGATGTAATCTTTGCTTGTGGTGGACAGATTTGTAACTCTATCTTCGCTGCTGCAGAAGATACAAACAAAAAGTCTATCGGTGTAGATAGTGACCAGAAAGATGATTCTAAGACTGTTATCACTTCAGCTATGAAGGGGGTTAAACAGACTGTATTAGACGAAATCACAAATGCTTTCAATGATAAGTTTGAAGGTGGCGCTCATGTATTAGGTGCAGAAGGTGACTACATTGGTCTTTCAACTGATTTCTCAAGATTAAAGAAATTCACAAAGAAAGATTACGAAAAAGTATTCAAAGATGTTAAAGATGGTAAAGCAAAAATTATTACTTACTCAGATGTTGATGAAAATGCAAAGGGTGATCCTAATACAAAAGTATTAAAGGATGCTTTAACTAACGTAACAGTATCTTACGAAAACTAAATAGAACTTATGGTAATTTAAAATAACTAGGGGTTTCCTATATTTTAATTATCACGCAGTATGGGGTGAATCTCGAACCTTTAATTTTTAAGGGGGGTCAATAAAAAACTCGCTTTAAATATTTGGGGGTTTCCACTTGTAAAGGGCAGT
>NZ_JBEHVX010000163.1:0-1364 GCF_040227455.1 Catenibacterium sp. RTP21428st1_D7_RTP21428_210409
TTTTTCTAAATTATTCAAACTTGTTTTTAAGTTTGTCTTTTTTTATACGTTTTGATTGATTTTTGTTTCACACTTAACTCCTTTATTTTGTAATAATATCTGTAATACCTGGATTCATAGATAATTCTATTCTTTGTACGTGAGGATGACTGCGATATCTTTTTCTCACCATCTGACCTAAAGTCTGTCCTTGATTATATCCATGGATGATTCTTAAAGTCAATGCATCAGGTTTCTTTAAAGCTGCATCGATCATCTTACGTGCTTCCTGTTGAGTATAGCCATGTATATCTATTTCTTTGATATATTGCATAAACTTCTCCTTGTGATGTCTTTTAAATGATTGATTTCTTCTTGAGTAAGAGTTCTATATGTACCACTTGGAAGATCACCTAACGAGATATCTCCATACATAATGCGATGAAGTGATGTAATCTTATTATTAAGAGAAAGGAACATCTTCTTTATTTCATGATAACGTCCTTCTTCTAAAGTGATGATACCTTCATATTCACTTGTCATTTCTACTATTGCAGGTAAACATTTAACATCTCCATCAATAGTAATACCTTCTTTAAATGGTGTTATATCCTTTAAAGAACTTAAACAAGTAAAGGCATAAGTTCTAGGTATATGAAATTCAGGAAGAGTGAGTCTTTTTCTTAATTTCAAATCATTAGTTAAAATGACTAGACCCGTTGTATCACGGTCTAATCTTCCTACGTAATGAAGGTTATCATCTGGAAGTAAAGTGATCAGACAGGGATCATGAGGATCCTTATTGGCACATACATATCCTGATGGTTTATGAATGATATAGTATTTCAAGGGATGAGAATCAAGAATCTTAGATTCATAAATAACTGTTTCATCAGTTATGTCCATATCTTCATCTACTATTTCATTGTTGACTTGTATCAGTCCCTTTTTAATGGCCTTCTTTGCCTGTTTCTTACTTCCACATTTATTTAATACAAATATGTCTATCAGTCTCATTAATGAGTATTCCTTCCACGAGAACAGTCATTAGAACGATTATCAGTACTATTGACTATTATCACCTTGACTTTATCTCCTCTTTTATATGAAGGATTTTGTTCTAAAATATCACGTAAAGCTGTTAATCTCTTATTGCCATCTACACATAAATAGCCACAACCTGTTTCTTTTACCTTAATAGGAAAAGAGAAACCTATTCTAATAATAGAATGATAGAGATGATCTGTATATTCTGATGGAATAAAGTGAATGTCACTTAATGGTAGTTCTTTAATACGCATAAAATATGCCTGCCACTCAAAATGTGATTAAATATACTCACATCGAGATAATGTAAGTTCTCACGAACATTACTTACTATGTCA
>NZ_JBEHVX010000164.1:0-1354 GCF_040227455.1 Catenibacterium sp. RTP21428st1_D7_RTP21428_210409
CAAATAGTCTATATCCTGAATATTTCTGCTCCACACTTCTCTTAAATCGTTACCTGTAGATTATGGGTATTCAAATTTCTTTTTCATTCGGATAGAATAACTTATAAAACCTCAATCCTTGAGTTTCAGATAGAACCGAATGCCTCATATATTCAAACACATCTTTATTATATCTAACAGAATCCAATATACAAGGGAACTTCTGTATTAACATAAATAAAGCTTTTTTTCTTTCTGAATTATCCTCTAATGATTGAACTTTAATTTCCAAAAACATATCGGAGATATTCTCTTCATTAAATAATGTACTATTACCACTTCTTAAAATATAATCTGTCATTGCATAAGTGAATGCATACAAACCACAAAGGTTTTCAATGCACTGTTGCTCATCTGAAACTAATAATAATTTAATAAATGTTCTATAAGAGTTTTTCATAGACTCGTATGTCATCCTAATTAGATACTTATTAGTGATTTCAGTTTTAATAGACTCATCAAGATCACTATACGAAATACAATTGATTTTTTTATTATATATTTCAACATCTTTTTCAGCAATTTTAAACAAATCCATTATAAATGGTGCTTTTACTGAAAATACATTATCATACATTGAGCAAATCAACATTCTCGCATGATAATCATTAGGAACATACAAAGTGTTATCATTCACCTTTAAATGAACACACTTATTTCTACAATCTTTCAAATATTCTATATCTTCGATAAATTTTCCAAAATAAAGATTACAGTTATCTTTAAAGAATTGTATTATTTCATTTTCAATTTTTGAATATCTTTCATCATTTTTAATCAGGTTATTTATTTCAGATAGTTTAGACTGTGCTTTACTATCTCCCTCATTAGCCATATCTTGTAACTTTATAAATAAATCATAAATAACAAAAGAATATAGCAATACAATTGCAGCTCGGTAATTCTGGCTATAATACGATTGAACTATTTCTTTAAAATAATTTGCTGAATCAGAATTATCAAACACTCTCAAATCTCTCTCATCAAATAACATTTTTCCACCCACTTTTATCTAAACATATAATTCTATTAAATAGATTTATCTATTATAAAACAAGTTTAACATAGAATTGTACACTCAAAAAATCATTTTCTCGATTTTTTTTAATTTCAAAGGACATTTATCATAAAAATGATAATCTTTACAGATGTCGATTTTTCACGCTTATATGATATGTTTTATATTGAAAAACTACAATGATATTCCGTTCAGATAGTGTAAAATATTTTGTGTAAATTATGATTTTTCAATTATAGAAAATGGACATATTTCCTAGTAAAATTAAGTCGACCAAAACATTAATCTAAGGAGATA
>NZ_JBEHVX010000165.1:0-1058 GCF_040227455.1 Catenibacterium sp. RTP21428st1_D7_RTP21428_210409
CCAAAAGAGTTCTTTGAATTCTTCTGAATAGGTTATGCTTTTGATAGATACTTTCTTTACATATGGATTCTTTTCGAATTCCTTTACTTGTTCATCACTAAAATAATTTACTCCCATAATAACACCACCATTCTATAATCATTATAATACGCAAAATAAAAGCCCTGTAAAACAGGGTCACGAAATAAATATCCTTTTTTATCGTGTCCTTTTTACAGGGTCCATTTTAAAGACAGATAGAGGTACTGAATTCTCAGATGCAGATGGACTAGAAAAGGACAATGATGACAGCACGAGAACTCATGTTTTTTACTGTGATGCTATGCAATCATGTCAGAAAAGAAGTCTTGAGAACAACCACAAGGAGATACGTTACATATGCCCTAAAGAAGCAGGTCTCAAGAAGCTTGGTTTTGATTCACAGGAGAAGGATAATCTCATGGTATCCCACATTAATTCCCAGCCAAAGGAGAACCTAAAAGGAAAATCATCGCTGGAGATGATGGAGTTCATAAGTCCAGATTTATATAAGAAATTCATAGAATTTGGAATCAAAAAAATAGAAAATGATGAGATAATTTTAAAACCATATTTACTAAAATAAGATAACTAAAATCATTCGGAGAATGTATGAAACTTGAGATGCAGACTGACAATAGCACATGCAGTAAAAGTGGAATTTAGTCTTACACCCGAAAAAATGAACGAAATTCCATAGCTTTATTGTGCCCTAAAATACCATGATTTCTGTCATGAAAGTCACACTTCTTGTATACGTATGATTAAGTTCCATTCCTAAAACAAAAAGAATATCAGACTTAATATCCGATATTCTTATGAAAATATAATTCTGAACGAGTAAATTCCACATTTTTTTGTTCCGTTTTAAAGTGGAATTTAACTTTTCACTTTAGCTCATTATGAATTCATCATCAATTCTTTGATACAGTTCAATGCTTCCCATCCTGGTAAGCGTAACATTGGTAAGACTCAATTCATTAAAGAGTTAGCTTCTACTGTAGGTACTACTGTCTCTAATATATATTCTATCATCAAGG
>NZ_JBEHVX010000166.1:0-1018 GCF_040227455.1 Catenibacterium sp. RTP21428st1_D7_RTP21428_210409
AAAAAGTTATGTAAAGAGTAATTGAATTAGTAAAGAAATTTCAGTTTGACTGGTACTTTTTCTTGACGTAGTACCAACTGTATCTAAAGTGATTCAAAACAAAACATGTCATCGTCAGGCAACGAGTGATATAATGGCTGATAAGGCAATAGAGTATTCTAAAACCATCTATTCAGGATGTGATAAGGATGATATTGAAGTATTAATCCTTCAGAGATTAATCAAGAAATTAAAAGAAGATATGGCAGAAGCTGAAAGAACCATTGGTGAAATGATTAAGCTCGCACAGGAACTACCTGACTTTAGTATAATCAAATCTATTCCAGGTATTGGAGATAACCTAGCTGCACGTATTATTGCAGAACTAGGCGATATGACAAGATTCAAAAAGAAGAATGAGTTAGTAGCTTTTGCCGGACTGGATCCAAGAATTAGTGAAAGTGGAAAGAATGACGGAGATCATATGCATATTACTAAAAAGGGTAATAAACGATTAAGATGTTTATTATATCTGGCTGTAACGTGTTCTATAAGGCTTAAGAGAGATGATAATAGTATTAAAGATTTCTATATAAAGAAAAAGCAGCAATCAAACCCGATGTGTTCGAAAGCTGCAAAGACTGCATGTGCCAGTAAATTAGTCCGAATAATTTATAGCATGTGCAAAACTGGTGAGTTATACCAGTACAATAAATAACAACCAGATTATACACCTAAACCACCCTGAAAAAAAGCACTTTTTCTTCAGGGGTTTTCAGCATGCAGTAAAAACCATGAAAAATTATTGATATATTTTTTAAATTTTTACTTGATTTCTATTATCCAATTTTTTTATGCTCAAAATATTCATATATCACTCTAAATATAAAAAAACGCAAGCTTATTAAGGCTATATTAGCCCCATTCTTCGCTTGCACAATCCCAGCTTCTTGAGATTATGGCAGCTGAAAATGATCAGCGATTCATGCTGATTTTTCACTAGCCCTTTTAAACGCGTAAATCGCATGCCATGATTTTC
>NZ_JBEHVX010000167.1:0-1009 GCF_040227455.1 Catenibacterium sp. RTP21428st1_D7_RTP21428_210409
TATATCTCCTCCAGTATGGAAGGCATTTTTTTTTGAAATTCTACGTAATCCTCAAGATATCTGATACGAGCCTCCTGGTATGCAACCTTCTCTTCAAGGCTCATTTCAGGCATCTCCTCAATAGGGATGCTTCCATCATAGTTCTCAGCCTTTGGTTCAAACTCCCCGTTCTTCGCTTTCTGTCTTGCGCGCTTGGCTGCAGACTGAGCACAGTTCTTTCCAAGCTTCTTAGTATCGAAACCTAATGATTCATAAGCCTCGATTGATGTCATTCCGCTTTCAAGCTGCTTATAAAGTGCAACATAGAAGTCCTTTGTATAGATGAATGCATCCATATTTTTTGTAAGCTCTGCAACGAACTTATTATCTGAATGTTCAATAACTGCATCTCTATGCGCAAGTCTCTGCGCTTCTGTCTGCTGCTGCCTGTTCTTCTTTCTTTCCTGAGCCATATAATTCCATATCCTCCTCTGTTAGAGCGCCAAGCTCAACCGCACGCTTGAGCGCCTTTTCTCTCGCTTTTTTCATCATTTTATCATATTTTTCCTGCTCGTTTTGAAGATAATCTGAATATTCATTATCAGATAATGAATTAAGATAGTCTTCATATTCAGTTGGTGTCATCTTATTACGTGTCCACTGAGGACGCTCATTATTGTAGTAGTATACATAATCATCAATCATTTTCTTCACTCCTTCCGGAGTGGAACAGCCTGACAGGTCGCATTCATCCTTCATATGTCCAAAGAAGGATTCCTGGCTCGCATTATCCCAGCAGTTACCCCTGCGTGACATGGACTGGCTGTATCCCAGTTCCTTGATTCTGTTCTGGAAAAAGTCATTTAAATAGAGGGAACCCTGATCAGAATGGAAAATAGCGTCTTCAGCAGGGTCAAGAGTATCTACTGTATCCATAGCTAGATTAAGATCATTGCCTGAAGAAGTGATATGACTCACAACTCGCCCGCTTACTGCATCCTTTACACATGACAGGTATTCAGTTCTATTC